>NZ_PIGG01000018.1 GCF_002924445.1 Minwuia thermotolerans | reverse complement strand
AGACCGAGATGCCCGGTCTGATGGCCTTGCGTGAGGAGTACGGCGCGGAGCAGCCTCTGGCCGGGGCGCGGATTGCGGGCTGCCTGCACATGACGATCCAGACGGCGGTGCTGATCGAGACGCTGACGGCGCTGGGCGCCGAGGTGCGCTGGTCGTCGTGCAACATCTTCTCCACCCAGGACCAGGCGGCGGCGGCGATCGCGGCCACCGGCGTGCCGGTGTTCGCCTGGAAGGGCATGGACGACGACGAGTTCTGGTGGGCCATCGACATGACCATCGAAGGCCCCGACGGCTGGCGGCCGAACATGATCCTGGACGACGGCGGCGACCTGACCGCGCGCATGCACGAGAAGTTCCCCGAACTGCTGGACGACGTGCGCGGCCTCTCGGAGGAGACCACGACCGGCGTCATGCGGCTCTACGAGATGGCGCGGGCGGGGACGCTGAAGGTGCCGGCGATCAACGTCAACGATTCGGTGACCAAGTCGAAGTTCGACAATCTCTACGGCTGCCGCGAGAGCCTGGTGGACGGCATCAAGCGGGCCACCGACGTGATGCTGGCGGGCAAGCTGGCGGTGGTCTGCGGCTATGGCGACGTGGGCAAGGGCTCGGCGGAGAGCCTGCGCAGCCAGGGCGCGCGCGTCGTGGTCACCGAGATCGACCCGATCTGCGCCCTGCAGGCGGCGATGGAGGGCTACGAGGTCCGCACCATGGAGGACGTGGCCGCGTCGGGCGACATCTTCGTCACCGCGACGGGCAACAAGGACGTGATCACGGTCGAGCACATGCGCGCCATGAAGGACCGGGCGATCGTGTGCAATATCGGCCACTTCGATTCGGAGATCCAGGTCTCGGGGCTGCGCAACTACACCTGGCACAACGTCAAGCCGCAGGTCGACGAGGTGGAGTTTCCCGACGGCAAGCGGCTGATCCTGCTGGCGGAGGGGCGGCTGGTGAACCTGGGCTGCGCCACCGGCCATCCGAGCTTCGTGATGAGCGCGTCGTTCACCAACCAGGTGCTGGCGCAGATCGAGCTGTGGCGCAACCACGCCAAGTACGGCCTGGAGGTCTACGTGCTGCCCAAGCATCTGGACGAGAAGGTCGCCGCGCTGCACCTGGGCCGTCTCGGCGTCAACCTGACGAAGCTCTCCCCCGATCAGGCCCGCTATCTCGGCATCCCCGAAAGCGGACCCTACAAACCCGAACACTACAGGTACTGATCCGGACAACGGATGAACGGCCGGGACGGACCGGCCGGACGCGATATCGAGGAGCCGGCCCCGGCGACGGGGCCGGCTTTTTCTTGTCCGAGAACGACAGACAGGTGTCGCACATGCGACAGGCGCGGGCCGAAAACGGCGTTTGATGTCACATTTGCGACATTCAGTGCGGCGCGCGAGGCCGCGCGGCCGGGCCGCGCCCGCCCGGATTCGACTCAAGCCCGCCCTGCCGGGCGAGACCCAATTCGCCAAGCCATTGCTCTGCAAGGAATTTTCGGAAATCCGTCACCATAAGTAACGGAACCAAAGACCCATAACACAAAAAAAGTTGATGTCAAAGGTTATAAATTCAAACTTATGGGACTAGTCCATCCGATGACGGTAATCGCCAACTGAACGTCGAAAAACAAATCGGAAGCTGCTGTATGTGTGCATTCATGGGCCTTCCATGGATGGCTATTCTGGGCGATTGCACATGACAGAACGCTGTATTGACGGAATTCGTGGCATGTCTGCCGCGAGTTCTTGATCTTTTCAGGCCGCGTTTCGCGAGGGGCGGGGCCGGAGGAGGCTTGATCGGTCCGCCGCGGCCGGCCGCCGGAAACGCAAGACGAGGAAAACAGGACATGTCGCGCAATTACATCTTCACCTCCGAATCCGTGGGCGAGGGCCATCCCGACAAGATGGCCGACAACATCTCGGACGCCATTCTCGACGCCCTGCTGGCGGAGGATCCCAAGTCCCGTTCGGCCTGCGAGACCATGCTCAACACCGGCATGGCGGTGATCTCCGGCGAGATCACCACGACGGCGAAGGTCGACTACACGGATGTGGTCCGTCAGACGATCCGCGACATCGGATACGACGATCCGCGCTACGGCTTCGACGCCGACGGCTGCGCGGTGCTGGTGGCGCTGGACAAGCAGTCGCCGGACATCGCCCAGGGCGTCGACGAGGGCACGGGCCTCGACCTCGACCAGGGCGCCGGCGACCAGGGGCTGATGTTCGGCTTCGCCTGCCGCGAGACCGAGCACCTGATGCCGCTGCCCATCGATCTGGCCCACAAGCTGACCCGCAAGCAGGCCGAGGTGCGGCGCGCCGGCAAGCTGCCCTGGCTGCGCCCCGACGTGAAGAGCCAGGTTTCCGTGCGCTACGAGAACGACCGGCCGTCGGCGGTGGACGCGATCGTGCTGTCCACCCAGCACGATGACGGCGTCGACCACGCGACCATCCGCGAGGCGGTGATCGAGGAGATCGTCAAGCCCGTGCTGCCCGGCCGCTATGACGCCGGCGACATCACCTATCACATCAACCCCACCGGCAAGTTCGTGATCGGCGGCCCGGTCGGCGACTGCGGCCTGACGGGGCGCAAGATCATCGTCGACACCTATGGCGGCATGGGCCGTCACGGCGGCGGCGCCTTCTCGGGCAAGGACCCCTCCAAGGTCGACCGCTCCGCCGCCTACGCCGCGCGCTATGTCGCCAAGAACATCGTCGCCGCGGAACTGGCGGAAATGTGCGAGGTCCAGCTTTCCTACGCCATCGGCGTCAGCCAGCCGGTCTCCGTCGCGGTCAACACCTTCGGCACCGGCCGCATCGCCGAGGACACGATCTCGGCGCTGGTGCGCGAGCATTTCGACCTGCGCCCGAAGGGCATCGTGCAGATGCTCGACCTGCTCCGCCCGATCTACCGCAAGACCGCCGCCTACGGCCATTTCGGCCGCGACGACGCCGATTTCACCTGGGAGAAGACCGACCGCGCAGCCGCGCTGCGCCAGGACGCCGGCGTGGCCGCCGCCGAGTAGCCGCCGCGAGAGACCGCCGCGCGCCAGAAAAGCAAGTGATTGGAGTAACCCGCCATGCAGCAGCTACAGGACCTGCAGAACCCTGAGCTCCTCGCCACCGCGCAGGACTACAGCGAGGACGAGACCACGGACCGCGATTCCGGCCTCTACAGGGCCGAATACGTGATGTCCTTCGTCGAGAAGTGGGACGAGCTGATCGACTGGGAGGCCCGCGCCCGCTCGGAAGGCAAGTTCTTCATCCAGATGCTCCAGGCGCTGGGCGCCAACCGCGTGCTCGACGTCGCCTGCGGCACGGGCTTCCATTCGGTGCAGCTCATGCAGGCCGGCTTCGACGTCACCAGCGCCGACGGCTCGGCGGCGATGGTGGCCAAGGCCTTCGAGAACGGCAAGAAGCACGGCCTGATCCTGAAGACGGTGCAGGCCGACTGGCGCTGGCTGACGCGCGACATCGTCGGCACCTACGACGCCGTGGTCTGTCTGGGCAACTCGTTCACCCACCTTCATGACGAGGCCGACCGCCGCCGCGCCCTGGCCGAGTTCTACTCGGTGCTCGGCCCCGACGGCGTGCTGATCCTGGACCAGCGCAACTACGATTCGATCCTCGACGACGGCTTCAGCACCCAGCACAAGTACTACTATTGCGGCGAGCAGGTAACGGCGGAGCCGGAATATGTCGACGAGGGCCTGACGCGGTTCCGCTACACCTTCCCCGACGAATCGGTCTACCACCTGAACATGTTCCCGCTGCGCAAGAACTACACGCGGCGGCTGATCGGGGAAGCGGGCTTCCAGGCCATCAAGACCTATGGCGACTTCAAGGAAACCTACCAGGAGTCGGACCCGGATTTCTTCATCCATGTCGCCAACAAGGCCCATGCCGGGGTCGAGGAGATCAGCCCGCGCAAGGCCGCCTACGACAAGACCACGGCGGTGGCCGAGGACTATTACGACAGCTCCGACGCCGACGAGTTCTACTTCAACGTCTGGGGCGGCGAGGACATCCATGTCGGCATCTACGACAACTCGCCCGACATCCGCGAGGCCAGCCGCATCACCGTGGAGACCATGGCGGAGACGGTGGGCGAGATCCGTCCCGAGACCCGCATCATCGACCTGGGCGCAGGCTATGGCGGCGCGGCGCGCTATCTGGCGCGGACCTTCGACTGCTCGGTCACCTGCGTGAACATCTCCCGGGTGCAGAACATCCGCAACGAGCGGCTGACCGCGGCGCAGGACCTCGACGACCGCGTCAACGTCGTTCACGGCGCCTTCGAGAGCGTGCCGGAGCCCGACGCGAGCTTCGACGTCGTCTGGTCGCAGGACGCCTTTCTGCATTCGGGCGAGCGCGAGAAGGTGCTGGCGGAGGCCTTCCGCCTGCTCCGGCCCGGCGGCTCCCTGGTCTTCACCGACCCGATGCAGGCCGATGAGGTCGACGATCCGGAAGCGCTGCGCCCGGTCTACGAGCGCATCCACCTGGAGAGCCTCGGCTCCTTCGCCTTCTATCGCGAGGCGGCGAAGAAGGCCGGTTTCGAGGAGGTGCAGATCCGCGACTTCACCCCGCAGATCGCCAATCACTACGGCCGCGTGGCCGAGGTGCTGACCCAGAACTACGACCGCATGCAGAAGAAGTCGTCGAAGGAGTATCTCGACCGCATGCTGGTGGGACTGGACAACTGGGTGAAGGCCGGCGACGCCGGACTGCTCGCCTGGGGCGTGCTGCACTTCCGCAAGCCGCGCTGAGGCGCCTGCGGCGCCGGACCCCGGCCCGGCTTCCCCTCATTCGCCGCCGCCGCCCGGGCCGGCCATGACCGGTCCGGGCCGGCGGCGCGCGACCTGCCACATCAACAACGACGAAGGAACGAAGCGAAATGGACGTTCATTCACCCACCGACTGCCGCGTCAAGGACATGACCCTGGCGCAATGGGGCCGCAGCGAGATCGCCATTGCGGAGACCGAGATGCCCGGTCTGATGGCCTTGCGTGAGGAGTACGGCGCGGAGCAGCCTCTGGCCGGGGCGCGGATTGCGGGCTGCCTGCACATGACGATCCAGACGGCGGTGCTGATCGAGACGCTGACGGCGCTGGGCGCCGAGGTGCGCTGGTCGTCGTGCAACATCTTCTCCACCCAGGACCAGGCGGCGGCGGCGATCGCGGCCACCGGCGTGCCGGTGTTCGCCTGGAAGGGCATGGACGACGACGAGTTCTGGTGGGCCATCGACATGACCATCGAAGGCCCCGACGGCTGGCGGCCGAACATGATCCTGGACGACGGCGGCGACCTGACCGCGCGCATGCACGAGAAGTTCCCCGAACTGCTGGACGACGTGCGCGGCCTCTCGGAGGAGACCACGACCGGCGTCATGCGGCTCTACGAGATGGCGCGGGCGGGGACGCTGAAGGTGCCGGCGATCAACGTCAACGATTCGGTGACCAAGTCGAAGTTCGACAATCTCTACGGCTGCCGCGAGAGCCTGGTGGACGGCATCAAGCGGGCCACCGACGTGATGCTGGCGGGCAAGCTGGCGGTGGTCTGCGGCTATGGCGACGTGGGCAAGGGCTCGGCGGAGAGCCTGCGCAGCCAGGGCGCGCGCGTCGTGGTCACCGAGATCGACCCGATCTGCGCCCTGCAGGCGGCGATGGAGGGCTACGAGGTCCGCACCATGGAGGACGTGGCCGCGTCGGGCGACATCTTCGTCACCGCGACGGGCAACAAGGACGTGATCACGGTCGAGCACATGCGCGCCATGAAGGACCGGGCGATCGTGTGCAATATCGGCCACTTCGATTCGGAGATCCAGGTCTCGGGGCTGCGCAACTACACCTGGCACAACGTCAAGCCGCAGGTCGACGAGGTGGAGTTTCCCGACGGCAAGCGGCTGATCCTGCTGGCGGAGGGGCGGCTGGTGAACCTGGGCTGCGCCACCGGCCATCCGAGCTTCGTGATGAGCGCGTCGTTCACCAACCAGGTGCTGGCGCAGATCGAGCTGTGGCGCAACCACGCCAAGTACGGCCTGGAGGTCTACGTGCTGCCCAAGCATCTGGACGAGAAGGTCGCCGCGCTGCACCTGGGCCGTCTCGGCGTCAACCTGACGAAGCTCTCCCCCGATCAGGCCCGCTATCTCGGCATCCCCGAAAGCGGACCCTACAAACCCGAACACTACAGGTACTGA
>NZ_PIGG01000017.1 GCF_002924445.1 Minwuia thermotolerans | reverse complement strand
CGGCTCAGCAAGCGTCGCCTGAAGCGCGGCGTGTTCCATTCGCTGGTCGACCTGCAGGCCGCCATCAATCGCTTCGTCGCCGAGCACAACCAGGAGCCCAGGCCGTTCGNCTGGACCGCCGATCCCGACAGGATCATCGAAGCCGTCAAACGCGGGCACCAAGAGTTAGATTCGCTCCACTAGGCCCTGTTGACAAAGGTTGTTAGCGACAGTCTGGCAGCCACGAGGTTCAGGAATCCGAGAGACGAGAGGCCGGTTTTGTCGTATCTGCTGGCGATGCCTCGGATTTGATTGATGCGGCCGGGTCGATACCTCGGCGAGTGACGAATGGTAACATGTGCTAAAACCTTTTTTCTAGCAATAGGACAGGAATTTTTGTTCAGACAATTCTAGGCATCGTTGTGCAACAAAAAATAAGGTTGTCCGCGCATCAAGGTCCCCTCGTTTTGTCCATTGGCACAGCGGTAATACCCCCAGTGTGGCTCAAGCTTGGCAATTTGGTCCGCCAATTCCCTGTTTTGGCCCCTGAAGCCGATACGTTCGAAGTCGGTAGGCCGCGCTTGCCTGACCTTGTGGACCATCCACGTCGATAGGGCTTCTGCCCAGTCGTGGTCACCCAGTTGGAAATGCGAGAGGAACTGGGACGAGAGTATGACGCCCATTCCGAATTCGCGGCCCTCCAACATCAGCTTCATTAGCACGTCGAATCCCCGCCCCATTGCGTGGTGGGCTTCGTCGATAAGTACGTAGGAATCAACTACGCGGCGGTTCACGCCGTCCTTGCCGGTGAGGAAGGGGTGTTTCTCCCGGTTCTTCATGTAGTCGGTGTAGAGAAAGTCGAGGAACATGGTGGCGATGATATCGACGACCTCCTGGCCGGCGGCACCGAGTTGCGAGAGCCTCAAGACAGTTGTTTTGTCGAATACTTCTTCGAACGAGGTGATGTTCCCGGGATTCCGCTCGAAGATTTCCAAGTCGATCATCAGAGTGAGCACAGACACGACGCTGTCCTGGCGACCACCTGATTTCTCCCGGTACGTTGAAAGCACGTCCTCGAGCGTAGGCCAGTAGCCAGTTTGGCATGCTTGGTAGGCATCGCGGACGCTCTCGTAAACGAGGTTCCGCTGGACCTGCCCAATGCCGGATATCCTGCGCAAAAGATCTACGAAGAAGTTGGCGCGCTGGACCTTCTGGATGTTAGCTGCGTCCGGCGGCAACGCGAGGAAGTTCAGGGGCAAGGTCCTCGTCGGGTCGAGGAGCTGACCATCGATTGCCTTGACGAAATCGTCTCCGGAGTAGTCGTTCTTGTAGTCGAATATGAAAGACTTCGGCGTGATCCCGCGGTTGGAGGGGCCGGCCTTGGCTAGCTGGTAGACGATCGACTTGAGGAACTGGGTCTTGCCGGTACCGAGATCGCCGACGACACCCATGTTTAGCTGCGTCAGGTTGGTTTCGCTTGGCTTGAGCATGATCGGCAACATCCGGGTGCCACGTTGCTCGTGCCCTACAAGGATCTCGATTCCCTCAGTGGCTTCTTCGGCCGGCTCCACGGTGTTCCCGGGGTTGGCATCGTCATCCGGCGGAGGTGGGTCGACGATGTCGGTTTCGCCAGGTGGGGCCTCCGGGGCGTCGCGGACTTCTTTCTCCGGTGTCGTGTCGGGTAGGGGATCGGTCTCACCGGTCCCGGCAGGGCTATCGTCTTCCGGGGTGACTGGTCGAGGCGGCGTTCGGTTTGGAAGTCCTGTCGCCGTCGCTGCCGTTCTGGCCTCGATAACCTGGGTGAGTGCCCGTCCAATCTCCGTTCCTTGCCTTCCTTCCCGGGCAGCCGCGAAACTGGACATGAACTGGCCAGCTTCGCTGTCGGCGGGTTCCCTGGGCTCGTAGGGAGCGCCGCCTGTCGCCGACCCATGAGCCTGTAGCCAGAGCAGCGTGCCCGGGCTGACGGTGATCTCTGCCTCGCCGCGCCCAATCGCTTCTAGAAGTATTGCTTCCTTGGCGGGATCTCGCCTGCTGCCGGGCGGGCGGAGCATCAGGGCCGCTTCGATCAAAGTTCCGAACGCCGAGCCGACGAGAACCCTTTCACCGGCGACGGCGGCAAAGTTCTCGGCGACCTTTTGAAGGAGCTTGGCCGACGAGGATAGTTGTACGAGTGGGTCTTCCACGAGTACCGCGCTATTTGCCGATGGGAAGCGGGCCGGCGCCGAGGACCTGGCTTTCACTTCGACGGGATGTAGCTCGAGTTTCGGCGGTCCGTCGCCGCCCTGCGTGGACTTGACGAGCAACAGGTCTGCCCGGCGCTTGTCATCGAGTCGGTCGCCTGGCCTGTTCCCGAGCAACTCGAGCAAGGGGAAAACGGCGTCCATCGGCAACACGCACCGCGTTTCGTCGTCCGCTCCTGATGTCTCCCAGTCGTCGAGCAAAACGTAGGCGAAGTAGAATCCGAGGGCACCCATGCTCTGTGTGTGTCCCATGGCAAGCAGCGAGGACAAACCGATGCCACGTGTGCCGAGTTCCTCGACGATGGACCTTGCCTGGTTCGGCGAGGCGCCCGCGATCCCGGCGGCGTTCATCGTCTTCTGGATCTCCTCGAGCAACGCATCGGGCGTTCGCGTTAGTACGGTGTAAGGATGCCCCGAGCTGATGCTGTTTATCGATGTTTCCTTGCTCGAGCGGCCGAGGAATGCCGGTCGCCATTCCCAGAGCGATAGGCCGGCTCCTGATTGCCGCAGCTGCATGGACAGGATCGAGGGGTCGAGGTGCTTGTTGCCCATGATCGTCCACAGCGATTGCCCGCCGAAGAACGGGTCACCGAGGAGAAGCGTGCTCTCCAATACGACCCTTTCCCGGTCGCCCGCCATGCCTTCAACGCACGCGATCGCTTCGTGGAAACCCGGCATCTGGCTGAACGAGCCCGGGGAAAAGCCCATTGAGAAGGTCGATGTTTGCGAGCCGGAACTGGAATGGTGCCAGCTCTTGAAACGGGCGACCGGGTCCACCGGCCCGGAAGAGCCAACCGGGGAATCGCCATCGCCACGGGAGGAGACCTCCAGCTCCACGAGGGTATTCTCCATGAACCGCAGGTCCACCGACCTGAACTGCTTCGTAACGGTCCATTCGAAGGCCGGGTTGTCCAATGGGTCCGCCGCGGTACCCGGCTGCGAGGCAAACCGGCTCAGGACGCGGTGGGGACTCGGCGGCAAGCCTTGCCTGTTGACGTCGTCGAAGACCCGGATGCCGCCGGGAAGCGCGACTTCTTGGCCATTGAGCAGCCGCGAGGCGGCTGAGATAATCGCCTCGTCTGTTTCGATCAGGCGCTGGCGTTTCGTTGCGCTGCTGATGCTAACCCGGAGCTGTCCCGTGGAAGGGTAGACGCGCAAGTAGTCCCGTATCGCCACATCGACGCTGCCCCTGCCCAGGCCTGACGGCGCACCGAGGGGCAGCTCTCGGCGGAGCAAGAAGAACCGCTCAACGCCATCCCCCGAGTGGACCCGGGAGTCGGCGAGAAGGGACCAGCTGCTGAAAAACTCGCTCGGTCCAGGTGAAAGGCCTAGGCTCAACCAACCCCCGTGTCCCGGGACCTTGGGCCCGACGAGCGGGAGCGACTCGCCATCGACGAACCTCAGGAACGAGGACGCGACCTCTCCGAAGACCTCGCACGACGCGAGATCCCGGGCCGCGTCCTGAATGCCCACGCTCCACGCGAGTCTCAGCGGGTGCAACGGGGATAGCAGGACACCCTCGTGGCGTCCCCGCCTGCGGTCGAGGAGGATCACGCTGAACGGGTAGGCGCCGACCGTTGTCCCGTGGCGGTCCTTGCCGGCCTTGGCAAGGGCCGCGTAGGCCCGGAGGTAAGCCTCCAGCTTGCCGCGGTCGAGGCCATCGACGGGTAGGGCGCTTGGCAAGGCCGTCGTCTCTGTATCGCCAACAAGGCCCGGGAGACCTAGTTCCTCAAATGCCTTCCAGAAGCGCCCCGCCTCTTCCGAGCCCTCGATGCCAGTGGCGAACACGGAATCGGCACCGTCGTCGAAGTTCGCGAATGCGCCCAGCCGCTCGTTCCAGAACAAGCGGTCCCCGTCTTCCTCGCGCGTGATCGAAACGAGTGCGCTGCCGAGCGAACGACGGAACTCTACACCGGGTGGTTGCTTGATGCAGTTGCCGGCGAGCCATTGCTCGACGTGAAACCGGGGGTCCCTTTCGAGCTCGGTTCGCGTTTCCCCCTCGACGGGTACCAGCGGCTCGCCGGAGAGCGCGGCGAGAACAGGGTGAACCTTGCCGCCCTCGATCGTCGGCCGAACGAGGCGGGCAGAATGAGCGCCCGCGGCCAGGACCGGGTCCTCCGGGAGTTGCTTGATTTCCAGCTGGTTCACGGCGTCCACCGCGGCTTCGCCGATGGATGCGTCGTCCAAAGTGACCGGGCCTTCGTGCCCCGCCACGACGACCTCGATCGTGCCGTCGCCACCGTCGAGCTCGAACATCAATTCGGCGTCGCCGTCGGAAGGTTCGAGGCCCATGCTCCCGGGTTCCACCTTGAAGGGCGTGTCGGCGTGGAACTTTGCCCGGATCGGCTTCTTGCCCCTTGCTTGCTCGCCGATGAAGACCGTTGGCCTGGCCGGGTGCGGCGCGACGAGTCTCAGTACCACGGGGTCCCGGAGCGCGTTGGCGGGGCCCGTGGAATTGGGCACCACGGACAGGTTGAAAGGTTTCTCCCGCCATTTCCCCTTTCCGCCCCGGACCTTGCGGGAGAGCCTGAACTCGATCTCTACCGCGCCATCGAGGGCGCGCGCTTCAACCAGCTCAGGTTCCGCGGCGCTCTTTGGCGAGGAGTCGAGGCGGGGATGGATGGCTTGGCCCTGGCTCGCGAGGGCGGACTCGATCCTTAGGCGGAAGTGCCCGAGAGCAAGTTGCTGGTCCGGGCCAACTGTGTTTCGCGCGGCCGGCAACACGTGGATCGCCGGTGACCAGCCAAGCTCGGCGACGTTTTTCCAGTTTTGTTCCTGCCGGTACTGGAACTCGCCAATGACCGTCTCCGTTCGTGGCCGTGAGAAGAACTCGGTTTCCGAGGTAGCCGACCATGCGTCCGCCCAGACCCTTTCCCTCGTTGCCCTGCCGTGCCGGCAGAGCGCCAAGACCGCGTGGCCGGCGGAAGCGCGCGTGCTCGCCAGGGTTGCCCAGTCGATGCCGTTTAGCGGGTGGCTTGTCCCGTCCCCGGAACTGTCGATTTCCGCGACGCTGCGCTCGCATCGCTCGCCCGTCGACCAGCGGCTTTCGACGGTCTCTGCGTACCGTTCAGGCCCGTTTTTGACCTCGTACGCCTCGCCACTGTCCGGGTAGGGGAGACCGGCCGCGAGGTGAACCGCGAGTAGCTCCAGCCGTGGCAGGCCGGGCGCCAAGCTGTCGATTGCCCTCGGCAGGAACCGGGCAAGGTCATCGGCATGGAGCCAGTAGGCCGATTGCCAGGCGATCGCCTGGTTGCCCGCCTTCTCGTAGGCGGCAGACAGGTAATCGAGCACGTCGGCGATGGACCGGGCTAGCCGGGCCCGGTCGAACTGGTTCTTCGCCAGCCGGGCTACCTGTTCCGCCAGCTCCTCGCATACCCCCTGGAGATTCAGGAACGCGCTTGTCCCGCTGGCCGGTGAACCGAGCATCCCGGAGGCGAGCAGGTCACGGAACGTCTCGAGGGACTTCAAGTCCGGCGAATCCCCGGTCGCCGCGATGATCACGACCGACGGGGCAACGCCGCTCTCCGGCGTGCGGTAGGCAATGGCTTGCCCGGGCGAAATCTCGCCGAGGCCTGGCTGGTTGCCGACCACCTCTGCATGTCCGCCGTTGGCGCGAACGCCGTCGGCGAGATCGCGCCGGAACGCTGGCGGCAGGCCCCTGGGAAGCACGACCTTGGAGAGACCGCCGGCGTCGGCAGCCCGGATTCCTATCGCGTATGCAAGGGCGTGTTCCATTGATACCCCTTAGAACGCCGGCTCGAGCTCGATGGCCTGATCGGCATCGTGGCTCCCGCGTGCCAGGCCGTACGTCTCGAGCCTTGGGACGATCGAGCTCGCGCTCGCCTTTATCCCGACCTGGCCGAGCGCCCGGTAGAGGTCGGCAAGGCGAGACGGGATCCCCGGCTCCCGGGAGCAAAGGCTTGACACCGTCACGAGCCACTCCTGCCCTGGGTCGACGCAGGTGTAGCGCCCGGCGGTTTTCAGCAACGCGTAGAGATCGAGCGACGTCGCGTTGCCGCGTGCGAGGAGCGAGTAGCGTATCGTTTCGCGGACGTTCTTCGCGCTCGACGGCGGTGAAGCCTCGAGCGCTGCCGCGAGGTCACGCTCGACCTGGGCCCTGGAACCCCTGGTCGCGTCCCGGGCCCTTTCCAACCAGGCCACGAGCCCGTTCGGATCCTCGTCGAATGCACGCGGTTCCGGGATCCCTTCGTGTGTCCGGGCAAGGTCGTCGAGTAGGGCTTGGCAAGCCGTTCCGCTCGCGGACAGCTCGTTTATCACCGGGCCAACGTCTCCGCTCGACTTCGACAGGCGATCGTCCCAGGTAAACAACCAGCCGGATTGGTCCATCATCGCGTCCACGACGGCGTCGGCGCTTTCTTCGCTGGCGAGCGCCGCGACGAGCCGCCGGTTCAAGTGCATCTCGAAGAGAAAGCCGCTCGCCAGGGCGGTGCGCGTGATGCAGGAGGCCCAGTCCGTCCACCGGCGCCTCGGCATCGCGGCGACCCAGCCAGACTGGCAGAGATTGGTCCATGCCGAGTGGAACCAGTGGAACGGGGTGTTGCCGGACCGCTCAATCCAGGCCGGCCGGCGAACCTCGAGTGTTTTCCCGGCCAGAGCCGAGGTGCCTAGCGCGCCGAGTTCTTCGAGAGCCGGCCGCACCTCCGGGGGCACGATCTCCCCGAGTACCTCGTCGAGCCAGCCGGGGATGCCGGCACCGTGTGCAGGGCTAACGCCCCGTAGCCACGCGCCGGCCGCGGTCCCCTCGGTTCCACCGAGCGCGAAGAGTTGCTCGAGGATAAGCGCGATGTTCGGCGGGTTGCGTTGTCCCGAGATACCGCGCCGGTCCTGGAGCAAGGACAGCAATCCCGTCAGGGGAACGACCGTTGCGCGGGTCGCCCGGTTGGAGGATATCGCCTCGAGCTCGTCGAGCAGAACCTCGGCAGCGTGCCGGCTTGCCGATGGCCCCAGGTTGAGTTTCACGTCCAGTGCATCGCCGAGCCGGTCGTGCGGGCCGGAACCCTTCTCCGGACGGGTGAAAAGGATCCCGGCCTTCTGGGGCTTTGCACCGCGGGAGGTATAGGCGAGCCCGTTCTTCGCGTCCCCGGATGCCAGCGCTTGCCGTGCCGTGTCGTCCACGAGGGACCAGGCGAGTTCCGACACGAACAGCTCGGGGGAGGGGACGTACTGCGGGCGGTTGAGGCCCAAGAACGACATGTCCTTCTCTGCCACGGCGCTAGCCCCCCCAACCCTGGTCGGATCCGCCGTCCCCAACACCGGTGAACCGGAAGCGGTGACCGCCGTCGACTTGGCCGAGCTGGAATGCGAGAAGGCTCGCGCGGATCCGCTCGATGCGGGGTTCGATCAGCGCAAGCGAGTCCGTGAAACCGTCGCCGGCGGCCTTGGCCACTGCTTCGCGCAGCAGGTGGAAATCAAGCACTGTCGAACCTGCTATCTCTGAACCCGTCGTGCCGTGGCGAATGTCCAGCATGACCATGTCGCCGCGGGTCGACGCGCTAATCTCGAATCGGGCCTTCTGGATGTCGACGACGAAGGCACGATCGTCGTCACGTACCGGCTCTACCCGCGACCGGAGAACCGGGAAGCTGGCATCCCTACCGTCGCCGGAAGCCGGGAGGATGATGGAAAGCAAGGATTCTTCCAGTTGCTTCGGCAGCAAGTGGCTGCCCGGTCCCCGTGACGCCCTCCAGGCCACCTGCCACTGGTTCACCAGGCTGCAATGTGCCGGCCAACCCTTGGCCAGGCCGACCAGCCTGAACATGTAGCTCCCGTACCATGCAAGCACCTTGTTCCTCTGCTGGAGGGAGAGGTCCTGCGATCGGGAAGGCGATACGAAGGCCGCGATCTCCTTCTCCAGCGCTTGGTCGAACGACGTCCAGTAGGCCTTCACGTCATTGTCGAACAACGCCATCTCGTACCCGGGGAAGCGGCCATCCTCTATTCCTGCCAGGCGTTCGACGAGGTCCGTGTAGTCCTTGCCGTCACGGGGCCCGAAGTCGCGGACCGGGTCGCAGTGGTAGACCGCCGCGAGCGCGTCGTTCCGGGTTTCCGGCCAATCGAAGTCAAGCCCCGAGACAAGTGCCCGGGGGCGCCCGGCATGGAAGAGGGCGACATGGGACCGCAGCTTGGCCAGCGCAACTAGGGCATCCAGCCGTTCCTGTTGGTCAGGGGAAGACGTTCCCGCAATGCGCTTTTCTACCCACTCGCGTAGCGCCTGCATTCTCGTGGTGGGCAGCGGGCCGAGCAAGGAGTGCACGGACAACGCCCAAAGCTCGCGGTACGTGAAATGGGTGCCCGACATAACCTCGGCACCACGTAGAAGAGCACACCACGCGTCGGCCACGCTTGATGAAGCGAGTGACACCGCGTTGGCCCGCACGGGGTCGAACGGCTCGTCTGGGCAGCCTTCCAGGAAGGCCCGTGCCACTTCCGATAGCGGCTGGGCGAACGTAGCGAGACCGTGTTCGGCCTTGTTTCTCTCGAGGATCGGCCGCTGCCCGAGGGGCCGAGGGACCATGGCGCCGCTCGCACCGGTGCTTGTCGCTACGCCGGCTGGCCACGGCTCGAGGACCGAGGCTTGGTCAAGGAACACGACGTGGCAATGCGCGATCGTTTCCCCCCCGCTAGAGACCGAGAAGTATCGATACGTTTCGTGGCTGGAGCTACTTTCGAACAGGACCGAGATCGGGACGTCGTTTCCGGTTGATCCGGGATACGCATCGGATTCGAGCAGGATCTGAATGATGGAGCCAGCGGCGGAGTGGCTGGCGCTACCGGGTGAGGCATGTTCAACGGCGATCTCGCCTAGAAGCACGCCCCGGTTCACGCACGCGAGAAGGTTTTCGCGGTGGTCGATGGCCACGGCGATGTCGTTGACCAGGGCATTCGTGATCTGCCCGCCCGGCGGGGGGATAGTCGCGTCGTTGACCACGCGAAGCGAGCCACCGTTTCCCAGCTCGTACTCGTACACCCTCTGCGCGAACTCGGTTCTCTCTCCTCGTCGTTTTGCGCCAAGTCGCCGGACGGTGTCGCCGGCGAGCTTGGACTTTCCGTTGCCGGCGCCACCCACGAGGAAGACGAAGCAGGAAGGGGACGTGGTGCTGGCTTGGCATGCCTGCACCAGTGCCTCGCAAGCCTCCGACGCCATGGGAGCAGACGGGCCGTCGGGCCACTTCCCGGTTTCCCGCCGGCTTTGCGGTGAAACCGCGACCGTCGCCCCGCCGAACGACCGCTCGAGAAGCCAGGCCGGGTAGCGCATTCGTTCGTTCATTTTAGCTTCTGGCGGACTGTCCTCGGCCGGGCCAGGTTGGCCTCGCCCGCTATCGAGTTGCGGGGGCGAGTTGGCGTTGGCCAGCCTCCCGAGCGGAGAACCTGGATCGCTCGCCGAGTTCAGCACCTCGCTGACGCTGCAGTTCACGACGAAAAGCGCGTTGCCCTGAACAACGACGGCAAGCAGGTTTTCCGGCGCGGCATAGCCCTTGAGGCCGTTGAACCAGATCCTCGGGTCGCCGGACTTGGTGCTTGGCCTGTAGAGGTTAGCCTGAGTTTCCTCGAGTTTGCCGGGATGCACGAAGAAGGCCTTGTAGACCTTCTTGTGTTCCTGTCCCCGGCCCTGCGCGTCGTAGTCGTGGAAATGTCGTTCCTCAAAGAACGCTCGAACCTCGATGGTCGCGTCCATCAAGGACTTTTCCAAGCCCGTTTTCGTGGGCACGAGGAAGCAGGCCTCGATCCCGTGCCTCCCGAGGAAGTCCCGTGTTGCCGCAACATCGGTGTCGCTTGAACCAATCATCTAAGTGCTGGCGTCGCCACCAGTCGTCGGTACAACTCAATCGGCCTGTACCGGTTGCCCGCGAACGCCAAGGAAGTCCCCAAGTCACGCCTCCGGTTCCCGCTAGGTGCACCCGAATGGGTGAAATGCGGGAACATGTTCCCCTCGATTACCTCGCGGAAATGCTAGCAATCGCCCAGGCCGTAATCCAAGAATAAATTGCGCCGGGACTCGTTGCTGCGTGCTTGGGTTGTCCTCTTTCACCTTGCGAACGGGCTCCGCGTTTTGCCCCGCAAGTCCAACGGCGCCTTGTTCGCCCTAGCCGGGCGAAGCGCTACCGGTCACCAGGAATTGGCAGGTTCGGGAAACGGTGCAACCCGGGCAAGCCGGGTTCCTTGGCTTGCAGGTTGTACTTGCGAAATCCAGCGTGGCCCAGTTGACGATTGCCGGGTCACCGTCGCGCACGAGCCATCGCGCGGCGGCTTGCAGCCAGGGATCGTGCCGGATATCGGCCAGCCGGCGAGGGCGAACATGGCGCTCGAGAACCCGTGCCATGTTCACGTCGAGCAGGGGACGTCGGCGGCCATGCTGGAACAGCAGGATGGCGTTGGCGACGTATTGCCCGACCGCGGGCACCTTCGCGAGCCCGGTCTCGGTTGATGGAAATATCCCGCGGTGATCGGCCGCGTACGTTGCCAGTCCGTGCATTGACCTCGCCCTTCGTCGCCATAGGCCAATGGGCTTGAATTGCTCTTCGAGCTCGTCGATCCGCGCCCCGGCGATCTCCTCCCAGGACCGGAACCGCCCGAAGAACGTGCCGTACATCGAGCTCACTGTCTCGGCGCGGGTGCGTTGCAGCAGCACCTCGACGCAAATTCGCTCGAACACCGATGTACTATCTCGGCGCCACGGGAAGTCTCGCCCATTCGTCGCGTACCATCGAAGCAGGTTGCTGCGCAGCCTGGTGATTTTCACCTTGTCGGCGCGGGAAAGCGCCTGGTTCGTCGCCATGACCTGGTTCCTTGCCGACGAGGCCGCGGGGCCGGTCGAGCATCTAGTGGATTGAACCCGACAGTGGAGTCCCGATGGGGATTCCCCTTGTCGGCTTTGCGTGCGAGCCTGCGGCATGCGCACGGGTATCAGCTTCGAAGTTTCTCCGGATGACCGCTCTCGTCTCGAGGCGCTCGTCCGGGATCGGAACGCCCCTCAGAACCATGTC
>NZ_PIGG01000016.1 GCF_002924445.1 Minwuia thermotolerans | reverse complement strand
CTCGGCGAAGTTCGACTGGGCCGACGAGTAGTCGATGGTGTCCTGACCCAGCCCGCCATCGACGACGTCGAAGCCGCCCATGGCGCGGATGCGGTTGTCGCTCGCGTCGCCGGTGATGGTGTCGTCGAAATTGGTGCCCCGCACCCGTTCGATGCCCGACAGCGTGTCCGTGCCGCCCGTGCCGTCGGTGGCGATGCCGGTGGCGAGGTTGATGTCCGCGCCCTCGAACGCGCCGCTGTTGAGGTAGTCGACCTCGTCGAACAGGCTGCCGCCGCCCTCGATGGAATCGTTGCCGCCGCGGGCGCGGAAGGTCTGGAAGTTGCCGTCGCCGATCAGCGTGTCGTCGAACGCGGTGCCCTCGACGCGCTCGATGCCGGTCAGCGTGTCCGTGCCGCCGTCGCCGCCGGTGACGGTGCCGATGCCGGCGACGAAGGTGGCATTGATCGCCGCGCCGGCGTTCTGGTAGCTGACCGCGTCGAAGCCGCTGTCCTGAGCCAGCGCATCGCCGCCGTCGATCAGGTCACTGCCCGCCCCGCCGTCGAATTCCTCGAAGAAGCTGTTGGCGCCGCCTGTCAGCGTGTCGTCGAATGCGGAACCCACGACGCGCTCGATGTTGATCAGCGTGTCGGTACCGGTGAAGCCGTCGAGGCCGATGCCGGTGAACAGGTTGATGTCGACCGCCGCCGCATCCTGCGAATAGTCGGCGGTGTCGAAGAACTGCCGCACGCCGTCGACATTGTCGTCGCCGCCGTCCAGCGTGTCGTCGCCCGCGCCGCCGATCAGCACGTCGAGGCCGTCGCGGCCCTCCAGCAGGTTGGCGTCGGCCGAGCCTGTCAGCGTGTCGCCCAGCTCCGAACCGAAGATGCCCTCGATGCTGGTCAGGGTGTCATTGAAACCGAACTGGTCGGTGGCCGTGCCCGCGCCCAGGTCGGCGACGATGCCCTGGATCTCCACGAAGAAGCCGGGGATGGTCCGGAAATCCATGACGTCGAAGCCGAGGCCGCCGTCGACGGAATCGTTGCCCTCGAGCAGGCGGAAGCGGTTGTTGCCATCATCGCCGAGCACCGTGTCGTCGCCCTCGGAGCCGCGGATCCGCTCGATCCCGGTGAAGGTGTCGACGCCGTTGGTGCCGCCCTTGTCGGTATTGCCGGTGCCGCCCTGGCCGTCCTGGCCGGACATGTCCACATTGACGCCGTCGAAGCCGCTGAAGGTGTAGTCCAGTTCGTCCACGCCATCGCCGCCGGCCACCGTGTCGTTGCCGTTGCGGGTGCGGAAGCGTTCGAAGCTGGCGGCCGAGCCGAGGAAGGTGTCGCTGAAATTGGTGCCGCGCACCGCTTCGATGCCGGTCAGCGTATCGGTGTTGCCGAAGCCGTCGACGGCGGTGCCCGCGTTCAGGTTCACCGACACCGCAAGGGGATCGAGGCCGTAGTCGACCTGGGTGAACGCGCCGTTGGTGCCGTCGATGAAATCGGCGCCGTCGCCGCCGAAGAAGGTCTCGTTGTTGTTGTTGCCGCCGCCGATCAGAGTGTCGTCGCCGCTCGACCCGATAACCCGCTCGATGCCGGAGATGACGTAATTGCTGCCCAGACCGTCGCTCGCCGTGCCCGCGGCCAGATCGACGGTCACGTTGAGGCCGTGATTCTGGAAGCTCAGCCGGTCGTCGAACTGCTCGAAACCGTTCAGGAAGTCCGTGCCGCCGTGGATGGTGTCGTTGCCGGCGGTGGCGAAGAAGAAGTCCGTGCCGTCGCCGCCGACCAGCACATTCGCGTTGGCGTCGCCAGTGATCGTGTCGCCGAAGTCGGTGCCGAACACCGCCTCGAAGCCCTGAATCGTGTCCGTGTTCCCGAAACCGTCGGTCGCGCGCTCCGTCGTCAGGTTCACCGTCACGCCCGACTGCCCGTTCGTATCGCCGGCGTCGCCGAAATAATCGACCGTGTCGAAGCCGTCGCCGCCGACCATGGAATCCGCGCCGTCCATGCCGCGGAAACGGTTGTCGTTGACGTCGCCGGTGAGGGTGTCGCCGAAGGCGCCGCCCCGCGCCCGCTCGACATTGCTGATCACGTCGATCGAGCCGGTGCCGTCGCTGGCCGTACCCGCGTTGAGGTCGACATTCACGCCCGTCGTCGCGCCGGCATTGTTGTAGTCGATCTCGTCGCTGCCGGCGCCGCCATCGATGGTGTCCGCGCCGCCGCGGCCGCGGAAGCTGTCATTGCTGTCGCCGCCGGTCAGCGCATCGCCAAACTCCGAGCCCTCGATCCTGCTGATGTCGCGCAGCGTGTCGGTGCCGCCGAAGCCGTCGCTGACGAGGCCCGTCGCCAGGCTGGCGACGATGCCCGCCGGGTCGTCCTGGTAGCTGGCGGCCGTGAAGCCGCGGACGCCGTCCAGCGTGTCGTTGCCTGCGCCGCCGACCAGTTCCTCGAAGAAGTCCTCGAAACCGCCTTCGATTTCGTCACTGCCGGAACCGCCGACCACCCGCTCGATACCCGAAATGCGGTCGAGATCGCCGCCCGACAGCGCCGCGCCGAACTCCAGGGAGACGAGCAGGTCGTTGACCTGATCGCTGAAATCGGCGGTGTCGAAGAACTGGCGCACGCCGCCGACGAGATCGTCGCCGCCGTCGATGATATCCGCGCCGCCGCCGCCCTGGATCGTGTCGACCCCGTCGCCGCCGTTCAGCGTGTCGGCGCCGTCATTGCCGAACAAGGCGTTGCCGTTGCCGCCGGCGATCAGCAGGTCGCCCTGGGCCGAGCCGGCGGCCGCCTCGATGCTGATCAGGATGTCCGTACCGCCGAAGCCGTCGGTCGCGGCGCCCGCGCCGAGATCGACGGTGACGCCGGCGATATCGTCGAAATAGTCGGCGGTGTCGAACCCTGCGCCACCGTCCAGCGTATCGTCGCCGGCGTCGCCGATGACCGTGTCGTTGCCCGCGCCGCCTTCGAGCAGGTCGTTGCCGCCCTCGCCGGCGATATCATCGTCGCCCGTCTCGCCACGGATGGTGTCCGCGCCGTCGCCGCCGTCGGCGAGATCGCCGCCCGCGCCGAGCAGCAGCAGGTTGGCCGCCGCGTCGCCCTGGACGGTATCGTCGAAATCGCTGGCGATCAGGTTTTCGACGCCGGTGATGCTGTCGCTGCCGACGCTCGCGTCGCCCGTGACCGTGCCCGCGCCGAGATCGGCGGAGATCGCCGCCGTCGCATCGGCATAGGTGACCAGATCCGCATCCGCGCCGCCGTCCAGCGTATCGTCGCCCGCACCCGTGCCGCCGATCGCGCCGACCAGCGTGTCCTCACCCGCGCCGCCCGCCAGGATGTCGTTGCCGTCATTGCCCGCCAGCAAATCAGCGCCGCCATTGCCTGCCAGCGTGTCGTCGTCGTTGCTCCCGGTCAGTTCATCGTTGAAGGCCGAACCCTCGATGGCTGAGAAGTTGAACAGCGTATCGACGCCGCCGTCCCCGTCGTCAGACGCCGTGTCCTGGGCCAGATTGACGTCCACGCCAGCTGCCGCGTTCGAATAGTCGGCTGTGTTGACACCGCCGTCACCAACCAGGAAGTCATTGCCTGCGCCCCCGGCCATGGTGTCGTCGCCGCCGCCGCCGGCCATGGAATCGTCACCCGCGCCGCCGTCGAGATCGTCCGCACCGTCGCCACCCGACACCGTGTCCGCGCCGTCGCCGCCTGCCATGGAATCGTCGCCCGCGTCGCCGTCCAGGCTGTTGGCGCCGGCATCACCCGAGATCGTGTCGTTGAAGGTCGAGCCCGCCACATTCTCGATGCCGGTCAGGCTGTCCGCACCACCGAAGCCGTCGGTCGCCGTGCCCGCGAGGAGGTCCACCACGACCGCGCCGGTGTCTTCGAAATAGTCCGCCGTGTCGATGCCGTCGCCGCCGTCCAGCGTATCGTCGCCCGCGTCGCCGATGACCGTGTCGTTGCCCGCACCGCCTTCGAGCAGATCGTTGCCGCCCTCGCCGGCAATATCGTCGTCGCCCGCCTCGCCCTGGACGGTGTCGGCGCCATCGCCGCCATCGGCGGTGTCGTTGCCGAGGCCGAGCTGCAGCAGGTTGGCCGCCGCATCGCCTGTCACGTCGTCGTCGAATTCCGAGCCGACGACGTTCTCGATCGCCGTCAGCGTATCATTGCCGCCGCCAGCGTCCGTGGCCGTGCCCAGACCGAGATCGACCGTCACGGCGCCCGATTCCAGGGCATAGCTGACGACATCCGTACCGTCGCCACCATCCATGGAATCGTCGCCCGCCGCGCCGAGCAGGGTGTCGTCGTCGGCGCCGCCCAGCAGCGTGTCATTGCCGTCGCTGCCGTCGATCAGATCGTTGCCGGCGCCGCCCGAATGGAGGTCTGCGCCACCCTCGCCGAACAGCGAGTCGTCGCCCGCGCCGCCGTCAAGGGAATCGCCGTCATCGCCGCCCAGCAGGGTGTCGCTGCCGTCGCCGCCCGACAGCGTGTCGGCGCCCGCGCCCGCAACGATGGTGTCGTTGCCGGCGCCGCCTTCCAGGCTGTTGGCGAGGGCGTCGCCGGTCAGCGTGTCATCGAAGGCGGAGCCGATGACGTTCTCGACGAAGAGCAGCAGATCGCTATCGCCTGCGCCATCGGTCGCCGTGTTGGCAGAAAGGTCGACCAGCACAGGGGCCGCATCGGCGGCATAGCTGACCGCATCGATGCCCGCGCCGCCGTCAATGGTGTCGAAACCGGCGCCGCCGGTCAGCGTGTCGTTACCGTCGCCGCCGTTCAGCGTGTCGTCACCGGCCTGGCCGTCCATGAGGTCGCCGCCGCCGCCGCCTTCCAGCAGATTGCCGAGCGCGCCGCCGGTGATGGTGTCGTCGAAGGCGGAGCCGCCGACGTTCTCGATGTTGGCGAGAGTATCGCTGCCGCCATTGCCGTCGGTCGCCGAACCCGCGACCAGGCTGACCGTGACACCCGCGGCCTCGTTCGAATAGTCGGCCTGGTCGATGCCGGCGCCACCGTCCAGGAAATCGTCGCCCAGGTCGCCGCGCAAGGTATCGTTGTCGTCGCCGCCCAGCAGCGTGTCATTGCCGTTGCCGCCGCGCACGCGGTCCGCGCCGGTACCGCCGTCCAGCGAGTCGTCGGCGCTGCCGCCTTCGAGGCTGTCACCGCCCGCGCCGCCGATCAGCGTGTCGTTGCCGGCCTCACCCTGGATATTGTCATTGCCGCCGCCGCCGGTGATCTCGTTGGCCGCACTGTCGCCGAAGACGGTGTCGTCGAAGCCGGTGCCCAGGATGTTCTCGATGCCGGTGAGGCTGTCGGTATCGCCATTGCCGTCGGTCGCGGTCTCCGCCCCCATGCTGACGAAGATGGCCGCGCCGTCGGCGGAGTAGTCCGCCAGATCCGTGTCCGCGCCGCCCGCCAGCGTATCCGCGCCTGCGCCGCCGGCCAGCGTGTCGTTGCCCGCGCCGCCCGCCAGGTTGTTGGCATTGGCGTCGCCGGAAATGATGTCGTTGCCGGTCGAGCCGGTGACGTTCTCGATCGACGACAGCGCGTCGGTCGCGCCATCGCCGTCGTCGCTCGCCACGCCGGCGTCGAGATCGACGTTCACCGCGCCGGCCGCGCCGGAATAGTCCGCCGTATCGGTATCCGCGCCGCCGTCGAGGGAATCGACGCCGCCGCCGCCGGCCAGGGTGTCGTCGCCGGTCCCGCCGGTGAGCGCGTCCGCGCCCGCGCCGCCAGCCAGCGAATCGCCCGCCGCGCCGCCGGTCACCGCCAGTGCGCCGTCGGTCTCCGCGGAGCCGTCGAAGGTGAGCGCGCCGGTGGCGAGGCTGGCGCCGTCCACGGTCAGCGTCCCCGCCGCCGGGATGAAGCTGTCGGGCAGGGTGACGGTGAAGTTCGCGTCCGTGCCGAAGGCGATGTTCTCGAAGCCGCTCGCGTTGGCGAGGTCCGCCGCCGCCACCGCGCCGCCGCCCAGCAGAACGAGCGTGTCGCCCAGAATGTCGCTGGCGCCGCCGGCCAGCGTATCGCCCCCGTCCAGCTCGCCCACCGTCGCCCTGACGGCGTCGTCACCAGCGCCGGCGTCAACGGAATCCGCCCCCGCGCCGAAGCTCAGGGTGTCGTCGCCGGCGCCGCCCGCAATGGCGTCGTCGCCCGCCGCGCCGTCGATGGAATCGGCGCCATCGCCGCCGGCCAGGTTGTTGGCGGCTCCGTCACCGGCGATGGTGTCGTCATCGCCGGTGCCGATCACGTTCTCGATGCCGACCAGCGTGCTGACGTCGCCATTGCCCAGCGTCGCGGTGCCGGCCACGAGATCGACGTCGACGCCGGCGCCGCCGCCGGCAAAGTTCTGCAGCTGCGCCGCTTCGGTGGTCGAAAGGTCGGTGAAGAACCGGGATTCGAGGCTGTCGAGGCCAGCGGCCTTGGCCTGCGCGGCGGCCAGGTCCGCGTTCTGCGCCGCGAAATGCATGATCGAGGCGGTTTCGCCGGCCTCCACCGTGAAGGTGAAGCCGATGGTGTAGTTGTCGTTGCCGTTGACCAGACTGACGAGATCGGCCGAGTTGGCGGCGCCGATCCCTTCGAAGTAATGCAGCATGGTCGGGTCGGAGCCGCCATTGCCGTCGGCCGAATCGTCGGAAATGATGAACCGGTCGGTGTTGTCCGTCAGCGCGTCGCCGGAGCTGGTGTCGACCACGAAGGTGCCGCCGTCCGAGCCCAGATTGCCGCTGATCGTCAGGGTCACGGTCTGCTGCACGCCGGAGGTGTTGGTCACCGATTCCAGGAAGCGCGCGAAGCCCTCGTCGTCCGGCACGAAGAGCCGGCGGTTGAAGCTCAGCCCCGCAACGGATGTATCGGCCGTGCCCTCGATGGTGCGCCCGTCGGCGCTGGCGAACAGGGTGCTGCCCGTGTAGGTGGTGCTGGCCCCGCCGAAGACCCCGAAGGTGACGTTCTGGCCGTCGTCATAGGCGTCGTTGGTGCCGTTGATGATCGA
>NZ_PIGG01000015.1 GCF_002924445.1 Minwuia thermotolerans | reverse complement strand
AGACCGAGATGCCCGGTCTGATGGCCTTGCGTGAGGAGTACGGCGCGGAGCAGCCTCTGGCCGGGGCGCGGATTGCGGGCTGCCTGCACATGACGATCCAGACGGCGGTGCTGATCGAGACGCTGACGGCGCTGGGCGCCGAGGTGCGCTGGTCGTCGTGCAACATCTTCTCCACCCAGGACCAGGCGGCGGCGGCGATCGCGGCCACCGGCGTGCCGGTGTTCGCCTGGAAGGGCATGGACGACGACGAGTTCTGGTGGGCCATCGACATGACCATCGAAGGCCCCGACGGCTGGCGGCCGAACATGATCCTGGACGACGGCGGCGACCTGACCGCGCGCATGCACGAGAAGTTCCCCGAACTGCTGGACGACGTGCGCGGCCTCTCGGAGGAGACCACGACCGGCGTCATGCGGCTCTACGAGATGGCGCGGGCGGGGACGCTGAAGGTGCCGGCGATCAACGTCAACGATTCGGTGACCAAGTCGAAGTTCGACAATCTCTACGGCTGCCGCGAGAGCCTGGTGGACGGCATCAAGCGGGCCACCGACGTGATGCTGGCGGGCAAGCTGGCGGTGGTCTGCGGCTATGGCGACGTGGGCAAGGGCTCGGCGGAGAGCCTGCGCAGCCAGGGCGCGCGCGTCGTGGTCACCGAGATCGACCCGATCTGCGCCCTGCAGGCGGCGATGGAGGGCTACGAGGTCCGCACCATGGAGGACGTGGCCGCGTCGGGCGACATCTTCGTCACCGCGACGGGCAACAAGGACGTGATCACGGTCGAGCACATGCGCGCCATGAAGGACCGGGCGATCGTGTGCAATATCGGCCACTTCGATTCGGAGATCCAGGTCTCGGGGCTGCGCAACTACACCTGGCACAACGTCAAGCCGCAGGTCGACGAGGTGGAGTTTCCCGACGGCAAGCGGCTGATCCTGCTGGCGGAGGGGCGGCTGGTGAACCTGGGCTGCGCCACCGGCCATCCGAGCTTCGTGATGAGCGCGTCGTTCACCAACCAGGTGCTGGCGCAGATCGAGCTGTGGCGCAACCACGCCAAGTACGGCCTGGAGGTCTACGTGCTGCCCAAGCATCTGGACGAGAAGGTCGCCGCGCTGCACCTGGGCCGTCTCGGCGTCAACCTGACGAAGCTCTCCCCCGATCAGGCCCGCTATCTCGGCATCCCCGAAAGCGGACCCTACAAACCCGAACACTACAGGTACTGAGGTCGCACCTCCGGCGCCGGGCCCCCGGGTCCGGCGCCGGGACATGTTGTGGTCCCCGTGGCCCGGCCATAATCTGGCGGTCCACGAGTGGACGAATCGATGACGCCGACCCCGAACCGCCGCCGCGCCTCATGGCCGGCCGGCGCCCTGACCGTTCCGACGATATTGGCTCTGGCGGCCTGGCCCGCCAGGGCGCAGGACGGTTTCGCGGGCGGCGGCGCGGCGACGGGCTGGATGATTGCTGCGGCCGTGGCGGCGGCGGCCTTTCTGGCCCTGCTGGCGCTTCATCTCGGCCAGCGCCGCCGCGCGGCGGCCGAACGGGCCGGCTTCGCCGAGCGGCTGGAAACCCTCGAGAGCGAGAGCGGCGAACGGGCCGTGCAGGCCGGACGCCAGGAAGCCGAGCTGGCGCTGCTGCGCGACAAGATCGCCGCGCTCGGCCGCGAGCGGGACGGCTACCGCGCTCTGCTCAACGCCGCGCCCGTGGCCGCCTGGCGGCGCGATTCCCACGGCGCCATCGTCTGGCGCAACCGCATGCTGGAGAGCATCCTCGGCCCCGACGCGACCGACGACGAGATCGCCTCGGCCAGCGATCTCGACCAGCCGATCCGCCTGGTGCAGGAAGCCCGCGACCGCGGCGAGACCGCCGAGGAGGAACGCCGTTTCGTGGTCGAGGGCCAGCGCCGCATCTTCCGCGTCTTCGAGACGCCGGAACTGCCCGACGGCGGCTCCGCCGGCTATGCCGTCGACATGTCCCTGCTCGACGAGGTTCGGCGCGAGATGCGCCGCCAGATCGAAGCCAATACCGAGATGCTGGAGCACATCACGACCGGTGTGGCGATATACGACGCGGACAAGCGGCTGATACACGCCAACAGCGCCTTCCGCTCGCTCTGGGGGCTGGACGAATCCTTCCTCGCCGCCGGCCCGTCGATCGGCGAGGTGCTGGACCGGGTCAAGGAGCTGCGCAAGCTGCCCGAGCAGACCGAATACCGCCAGTTCCGCAAGAGCCGCGAGGCGCTGTTCAACAGCCTGATCAACCCGGTCGAGGAACTCTATCAGCGCCCCGACGAGCGCATGATGCGGGTGACCATCGTCCGCCACGGCCTGGGCGGGCTGATGTTCCTGTTCGACGACGCCACCGACCGCATCGTCCTGGAGCGGAACCTGAACACCTACATCGCCGTACAGCGCGCCACGCTGGACAATCTCTACGAGGCGGTGGCGGTGTTCGGCCCGGACGGCCGGCTGAGCCTGTGCAACGCCGGCTACCGCATCATGTGGAATCTGCCCAGGGAGTTCACCGACAGCGAGCCCCATGCGCGCGAACTGGTGGATCACATGCTGGAGGGCTTCGGCCATCCGCCGGAGCTTGCCGCCCGGCGCGACGCCTGGATCGCCAGCGCCACCGAAATCCGCTCCGGCGAGCGGCGCATCGAACTCCCCAACGGGCAGATCATCGACGCCGCGTCCACGGCCCTGCCGGACGCGCGCACGCTGTTCACCTATCTGGACGTCACCGACAGCTACCGCATCGAACGGGCGCTGCGCGAACGCAACGAGGCGCTGGTCGCCGCCGACATGATCAAGTCGGAATTCCTCGAGAACATGTCCTACGAACTGCGCACGCCGCTCAACACCATCCTCGGCTTCGCCGAGATTCTGCAGAACGACTATTTCGGCACGCTCAACGAGCGCCAGCGCGAATACGCCTCCGGTATCCTGGAGGCGTCCGAACAGTTCCTGTCGATGATCAACGACATGCTGGACCTCGCCTCCATCCAGGCCGGGCACCTTCAGGTCGATCGCGACGTGTTCGTGGTCTCCGACATCATCGAGCAGGTGCAGGAGAAGTACGGCGAGCGCGCCGAACGCCGCCAGCTCGCGCTCTCCAGCGAACTGCCCGACGACCTGCCCAGGCTGGACGGGGATCCGCGCCGCATCCAGCAGATCCTGAACAACCTGATGAGCAACGCCGTCAAGTTCACGCCACCCGGCGGGGCCATTACCATCGGCGCGGCGCGCACCGACGACGGCGCGGACATCTGGGTCGAGGATACCGGCATCGGCATCCCCGAGGAGGAGCGCGAACGCGTTTTCGAGACCTTCCGCACCAGCGAGCGCCACACGAGGCGGGGCGCGGGGCTGGGCCTCGCCCTGGTGCGCAACCTGATGGAGCTGCACGGCGGCTCGGTCGAGCTGACCTCGGAGGTGGGCGTGGGCACCCGCGTGGTGTGCCACTTCCGCGACCAGATGCCGGAGGACACCGAGACCATCCGCATCTCCGGCGCGCCTGTCGAACCGTTGCGGTCTTGAGCGTCCGGCGCGCCGAGTTCCATCTGCCCGACCCGGCAGCGACCGAAGCCTTCGGCCGCCGGCTGGCGCGGGCGCTGCGTCCTGGCGACGTGGTGCTGCTGAGCGGCGATCTCGGCATGGGCAAGACCGCGCTGGCGCGCGCCGTGATCCAGGCCCTGGCCGGCCGCGCGATCGACGCGCCGAGTCCGACATTCAATCTGGTGCTCCCCTACGACCTGCCGGACTTCCGGCTGTGGCACTTCGACCTCTACCGGCTTTCAGGCCCCGGCGAGGTCGAGGAACTCGGTTTCGAAGAGGCGGCGGCCGAAGGCGTGGCGCTGGTGGAATGGCCGGACCGGCTGGGGGATCTCGCGCCGCCCGACGCGGTCCGGATCGCGATCGAGGCGGCCGGGGACGGACGGCGGCTCACCGTCCAGGCGACGTCCGGTTTCATGGAGCGGCTCGATGACGCCTGAACGGTCGCAGGCGCTGACGAACCTGCTGACGGAAGCCGGCTTTGCGGGCGCGCGGATCGTGCCGCTGGCGGCCGACGCCTCCTTCCGCAGCTATGACCGCGTCTTCGCGCCGGACGGACGCCGCGCCGTACTGATGAACGCGCCGCCGGGCAGGGAGGACGTGCGCCCCTTCCGCCGCGTCGCCGGGGTGCTGGCGGAATGGCGGCTGTCGCCGCCGCAGGTTCTGGCCGCCGACGCGAAACAGGGCTTCCTGCTGCTCGAGGACCTGGGCGACGATCTTTTCGGCCGTGTCATCGGCCGCGACCCCGCGATGGAGGAAGCGCTCTATGCGGCAGCGGTCGACGTCCTCGTCAGCCTCGCCGGCCACGCCGCGCCGCCGGACCTGCCGCGCCACGATCTGACGGCGCTGCTGGACGAGGTGGCGCTGTTTCTCGACTGGCGCCTGCCCGAGGTGCGCGGGCGGGCGGCGAGCGACGCCGAACGCCGCAGCTTCCGCGACGCCTGGGCCGAAGCGCTGATCTGCCCCTCCGACAGCCAGAACACGCTCGTGCTCCGCGACTACCATGTCGACAACCTGATCTGGCTGCCCGATCGCGATGGGCCGCGCCGGGTCGGGCTGCTGGACTTCCAGGACGCGGTGGGCGGCCATCCGGCCTATGACCTGGCCTCCCTGCTCGCGGACGTGCGCCGCGACGTGCCGGCGGCCCTGGAGGACGAGATGATCCGGCGCTATCTGGCCGCCACCGGCGCGGCCGAAGCGCCATTCCGCGCCGCCTACGCCGCGCTCGGGGCACAGCGCAACACGCGGATCCTCGGCGTCTTCACGCGGCTCTGGCGCCGGGACGGCAAGGCGCGCTATCTGGACTGGCTGCCCCGCGCGTGGCGTCTGCTGCGCCGGGACCTCGGCCACCCCGCCCTGCAGCCGGTCGCGGCGTGGTTCGAGCGCCACATGCCCGACGATCCCGCCGCCCGAGGAGAAACGCCGGAATGAGCAATCAGGTCCACCCCGAACTGCCCGCGCAGGCGATGGTGCTGGCGGCCGGCTATGGCAAGCGGCTGGGCGCGGTGACGCGCGCCAGGCCGAAGCCGCTGGTCTCGGTCGCGGGCCGGCCGGTGATCGACCGGGTGCTGGACCGCCTGTCGGCCGCGGGGGTGACTCGCTGCGTCGTCAACCTGCATTACAAGGGCGAGATGCTGCGCGAGCACCTGGAACGCCGGGAGGCGCCGGAGATCGAATTCTCCCACGAGGAGGAACTGCTCGACACCGGCGGCGGCGTGCTGGCCGCGCTGGACCGCTTCGGCGGCGAGCCGTTCCTGTCGGTCAATTCCGACACCATCTGGCGCGACGCCTTCGGCGATTCGTTCAGGCGGCTGGGGCGCGCCTGGGATCCGGAGCAGATGGACGTGCTGCTTCTGATGCAGCCCACGGTCACCGCCATCGGCTATCGCGGCCAGGGCGATTTCACCATGGCGCCGTCCGGCCGCCTCGCCCGGCGCCGGCCCGGCCGCCTGGCCCCCTTCCTCTATGCCGGGGTCCAGATCCTGCATCCGCGCATCTTCGAGGGCCTGGAGGTCAGGCCGTTCTCGCTGAACCTGATCTTCGACCGCGCCGCCGAGGCCGGCCGGCTCTATGGCATGCGCCATGAGGGAGACTGGATCGACATCGGCACGCCGGACGGGCTGGAGCGGGCCGAGTCCCTGCTCAGGCGGACGGGCTGAAGCCATGGGGGGGCTGCTGACCGTACCGGCCGGGCTGCCCTTCGTGGATATCCTCGCCCGCCACATGCTGGCCGCCCATGGCCCCGGCGGCGACGGCCTGCTGGCGGACGCCCAGGTCTTCCTGCCGACCCGCCGCGCGGTGCGCTCGCTCAGGGAGGCCTTCCTGCGCGTGGGCGGCGGCGAGGCGCTGATGCTGCCGCTGATCCGGCCGCTGGGCGACCAGACGGAAGACGAGCCGCCGCTCCTGATCCTCGATCCGCGCGACGAAAGCGAATTGCCGCCGGCCATCGCGCCGGCCGCGCGGCGGCTGCTGCTGTCGCGGCTGGTGGCCCGCATGCCCGGCCGCGCCGCCGGGCCGGCCGCGGCGCTGGGGCTGGCCGACGCCCTGGGCCGGCTGATGGACGAGACCCAGACCGAACGGCTGGACTTCGCCGGCCTGGCCGGCCTGGCCCCGGAGCGATTCCAGGAGCACTGGCGGCAGACGCTCGATTTCCTGCGCATCGTCACCGAATTCTGGCCGTCGGTGCTGGACGAGCGGGGCGAGATCGACCCGGCCCGGCGCCGCGACCGGCTGATGGCGCTGCTGGCGGCGCGCTGGCGGCGCGAGAGGCCGGCCCATCCGGTCTACATCGCCGGCTCGACCGGCAGCGTGCCGGGAACCGCGGAGCTGATGGCGGCGGCGCTGGCCCTGCCCGCGGGCCATGTCGTCCTGCCGGCGCTGGAAACAACGATGGAGCCACGCGACCGCGAGGCCGCGCTGGACGAAGCGGGCCATCCCCAGCACGGCATGCTGCGCCTGCTTCAGGACCTGCGGGCGAATCCCGGCGACGTGCAGGTGCTGGGCGGGGACGCGCCTTCGCCCCGGCTGGCCCTGCTCAGGGAGGCGCTGCGGCCGGCGGCGACCACCGACCGCTGGCGCGATCTGGACGCCCTGCCGGCGGACGCGCTGGATGGCCTGGCGCTGATCGAAGCGCCGGATCCCCGCGCCGAGGCCACGGCGATCGCCCTGAAACTGCGGGAGGCGCTGGAGACGCCGGGCCGTACCGCCGCACTGGTCACCCCGGACCGCGTGCTGGGCCGGCGCGTGGCCGCCGAGCTCACCCGCTTCGGTGTCCGCGTCGACGATTCCGGCGGCGCGCCGCTGCGCCACACCCGGGCCGGCGGCTTCCTGCAGCTCGCCGCCACGGTGCTGTCCGAGGGCGCGGCGCCGGCGGACCTGCTGGCTCTGCTGAAACATCCGCTGGCCGCCGGGGGAAGCCAGCCGGCCGCCTTCCGACGCGACGTGCGCGCGCTGGAGCGCGTCATGCTGCGCGGCATTCGCCAGTATGACGACCTGCCCGGCCTCGCCGCCCGGGCGCCGGCGGTGAAGGGGGCGGAGCGTCACGCCGCCTGGCTGGAAGAGGTCGCCGAAGCCGCCCGGCCCTTCCTGGAGGCCGGCGACAATTTCCAGCGCCGGCTGGAAAGTCATGTCCGGTTCTGCGAATGGCTGGCTGCGACGGACACCGAGGAAGGCGCTTCCCGGCTCTGGCGCGGGGAGGACGGGGAAGCGGCGGCCCAGGCGATCGCCGATCTGGCCGACAGCGCAGCCGCCGCGCCGCCCGCCGGCCCCGGCGACTGGCCGGAGCTGTTCGACCGGCTGATCGGCGGGGTCACCGTCCGGCCCCGCTTCGGCGGTCATCCGCGGGTGCAGATCCTGGGCCCCCTGGAGGCGCGGCTGCAGGTCTTCGATCTGGTGGTGCTGGGCGGACTGAACGAGGGTGTCTGGCCGGCCACGTCCGAGGTCGACCCGTGGATGAGCCGGCCCATGCGCGCCGCCTTCGGCCTGCCCGCGCCGGAGCGGCGGACGGGCCTGCAGGCGCACGACTTCCTGCAGCTCGCGGCAGGGCCGGAAGTGGTGCTGACCCGCGCCGCGCGCGCCGGCGGGTCCCCCACCGTGCCCTCGCGCTGGCTGCTGCGGCTGAAGAGCGTTGCGGCCGGGGCGTCCCTGAGCCTGGAGCCGGAGACGCGGCCTGTGGTCTGGGCGCGGCTGCTGGACCAGGCGGGCGACCCGCAGCCCGTGGCCGCACCCCGGCCCCTGCCCCCGGTCGCAGCGCGGCCCCGGGAGCTGCCGGTGACGGCGGTGGAGACCCTGATCCGGGACCCCTACGCCATCTTTGCGCGCCGCATCCTGGGACTGCGCGCCCTCGACCCGATCGACGAGACGCCGGGACCGGCGCTGAAGGGCAACCTGATCCACGACGCCTTCGAACGGCTGGCGAAGCGCCATGACGGCGACTGGAGTCCAGGTCTCTGGCCGGTGCTGGCGCGGATCGGCGAGCAGGTCTTCGACGACGCCGGCCTGCCGCCTTCCTGGCGGCGGCTGTGGTGGCGGCGCTTCAAGAACGCCGCAAAGTGGCTGCTGGCCGAGGAAGGCCGGCGCAGCGAGCGCGTGACGCGGCGCTTCGCCGAGATCCGCGGCGCGGTCGACGGCCTGCCGGGGCTCGAGGATTTCCGCCTCACCGCCAAGGCCGACCGGCTGGACGTCACCGGCGACGGCGGCGTGGTCATCGTCGACTACAAGACCGGCGCCCCGCCGACGAAGAAGCAGATCGAGGCCGGATTCGCCGTCCAGCTGCCGCTGACTGCGGTCATCCTGGCGCGCGGCGGCTTTCCCGCCGAAGTGCCGGCGGCCCCGGCCGAGCTGGTCCACATCCGCGTCCACGGCGCGCAGGAGGGCGGCGCGTGGAAGCGGGTGCCGCTGGAGCTGGAGCCGCTGATGGCGGAGACGGCCGAGGGCGTGGCCCGGCTGCTTTCGGCCTATGACGATCCGGAGCGGCCCTATCTCTCGCGGCCCAGGGTGCAGTTCCAGGGGCTGGGCGGCGACTACGACCACCTGGCCCGCGTCGCCGAATGGTCCGTCGCCGGCGGGGAGGAAGAGCCATGACCACAGCCGCCGACCCCCTCGCCCGCACCATCGCCGCCCAGCGCAAGGCCGCCAGGCCCGACGCCTCGGCCTGGGTCAGCGCCAATGCGGGCTCGGGCAAGACCCGGGTTCTGACCGACCGGGTCATCCGCCTGATGCTGGAACAGGACGCGCCGCCCAACCGCATCCTGTCGATCACCTTCACCAACGCCGCCGCCGCGGAGATGTCGAACCGCCTGTTCCGGCGCCTGGGCGAATGGGCCGCGCTGCCCGACACCGCGCTGACGGCGAAGCTGACCGAACTGCTCGGGGAGGCGGGCGCGGCGCGCCAGCCCCTGGACCTGGCGCGGCGGCTGTTCGCCCGCGCGCTGGAGACGCCGGGCGGCCTGAAGGTGCAGACCATCCACGCCTTCGCCGCATCCGTGCTCGGCCGCTTTCCGCTGGAGGCGGGCCTGAGCCCCGAGTTCCGCCAAATGGATGAGCGCGAACCGGAAGAAATGCTGGAGCGGCTGAAGCACACGATCCTGGCCGGACGGTCGACGGACAGGGAAGTAGACGCAGCGCTGGAGCGGCTGATCGACCGCATGGCCGACGGCGCCTTTGACGACCTGCTGCGGGAAGCGCTGAACGCCCGGCGGCCCATCGAGGCGGCGATCGCCCGTCATGGCGGGGTCGACGGCGTCGTCCACGAGATCCGGTCGCGCTTCGGCCTGCGCCCCGACGAGGACGAGGCGGCGGTGACCGCCGCAGGCTGCGCCTTCGGGGCCTGGGACGAGCTCGGTCTGCGCCGGGTGCTGGCCGGCCTGCGCCGTGACGGCGGCAGGAAGGCGGCGGCGAACGCCGATCTGATCGAAGCCTGGCTCGCTTCTGACGACGACGCGCGGCAGGCCCTGCTGACGGACTATCGCGGCGTCTTCCTGACCCAGAAGGGGGAGCCGCGGAAGACCCTGATCCCGGCCGCCGTGACCAGGGCCGATCCCGGCGCGCTGGCGGTGATGGAGACCGAACTGGCGCGGATCATGGAGCTGTCTGACCGCTGCGCGGCGGCCGCCTGCGCCGACCGCACCGCCGACCTGCTGCGTCTCGCCGGCGCCCTGCTGGCGGACTACGCCGCGGAGAAGCAGCGCCTGGCGCTGGTGGACTATGACGACCTGATCCGCCACACGCTGGGCCTGCTGCGCTCCCAGGCCGCCTGGGTGCACTTCAAGCTGGACGAGGGGCTCGATCACATCCTGATCGACGAAGCCCAGGACACCAGCCCCGACCAGTGGCGCATCGCGGACCTGTTGAGCGCGGAATTCTTCGCCGGCGAGGGCGCGCGGACGGACGTCGTCCGCACGGTCTTCGCGGTGGGCGACGAGAAGCAGTCGATCTACAGCTTCCAGGGCGCCGACCCGGAAGGCTTCGACCGCATGCGCGGCCATTTCCGCGAGCGCGCGCTGGACGCGCGGGAAAGTTTCGAGGACGTGACCCTCGACGTTTCCTTCCGCTCCGCGCCCGAGATCCTGACGGTCGTCGACCGCACCTTCGCCGGCCCGGCGGGCGCAGGGCTGACCGCAGGCGGCGCGGCCAGCGCCCATATCGCCCGGCGCGCGGGCGCGCAGGGGCTGGTGGAGCTCTGGCCGCTGGAGGCGCCCGGCGAGAGCGAGGAACAGAACCGCTGGGACGCGCCGATGGATACCGAGCGCCCCGACAGCCCCAGGCGGCGGCTGGCCGTCCGCGTCGCCGAGCGCATCGCGGCCATGATCCGCGACCGGGAGACGATCGGCCAGGCCGGCGACACGGACCGGCCGCTGCGCGCGATCACGCCCGGCGACGTGCTGATCCTGGTGCGCCGCCGCGACGCCACGGTGGCGGAAATCGCCCGCGAGCTGAAGCGCCTGCGCGTGCCCGTCGCCGGGGCCGACCGGATGGTGCTGACCGAACAGATCGCAGTGATGGACCTGATGGCGCTGGGCGACTTCCTGCTGCTGCCGGAGGACGACCTCACGCTCGCCACGGTGCTGAAATCGCCGCTCTACGGCTTCGACGACAGCGACCTGTTCGAACTCGCCCATGGCCGGGAGAAGCATGAGCGGCTCTGGCACGTTATGCGCCGGCGGGCGGACGAGCGGCCGAAATGGGCCGAAGCTGCGGCCGAGCTCAGCGATCTGCTGGGCCGGGCCGACCAGTCGACGCCCTTCGCCTTCTTCGCCGAGCTGCTGGGCGCGGGCGGGGCGCGGCGGCGGCTGCTGGCGCGGCTGGGCACGGACCAGCTCGATCCGCTGGACGAGTTTCTCAACGCCGCCCTGGACGACGAGCGCCGTCATCCGCCTTCGCTGCAGGGCTTCCTGCACCGCCTCCGCGCCGGCCAGTCGGCGGAGATCCGGCGCGACATGGAGCGCGGCGGCGGCGCGGTCCGCATCATGACCGTCCACGGGGCCAAGGGGCTGGAGGCGCCGGTGGTGATCCTGCCGGACACGACGCGCGCGCCGCGCGCGGGCAAGTCACCGCTGATCGCCCTGCCCGGGCCGGGCGGGGACGAGGACATTCCCGTCATGCGCGGCCGCGCCGCCGAACTGCCCGACCGCGTGGCCCAGCAGGCCAAGCGGGAGCAGGAGCGCGGCCTGGCCGAATACAACCGCCTGCTCTATGTCGCCATGACACGGGCCGAGGAGCGGCTCTACGTCTGCGGCTTCTACAATTCGGAACGCGCCCTTCCCGACGATGCAAGCTGGTACCGCGCGGTCGAGGGCGCGCTGGCGGAAATCGGCGAAGCCGGCGGTGACGGCGTGCTGCGTCATGGCAGTGGCGCGCTGCCGCTGACCGGAGACGACGCTGGCGCCGGCGAGGCCGAAATACTGCCGGCCTGGGCGACGGCGCCGGCGCCGGCCGAGCCCGCCCCGCCCCGGCCGCTGGCGCCTTCACGGCAGCCCGGCGAGGAACCGGACGCCGAACCGGCGGCGCTGAGCCCGCTGCAGCGCACCGGCGGGGCCGGCCGCCGCCGCGGCGTGCTGGTCCATCACCTGCTGCAGGTGCTGCCCGAACTGCCGCCCGAACGGCGGGAAGATGCGGGCGCGTCCATCCTGGCGCGGCGGGCCGCGGACCTCGAAGAGGCCGAACGCACGGCCCTGCTGACCGAAGCGCTGGGCGTCATTGCTGCGCCGGAGATGGCGGCCGCCTTCGCGCCGGGCAGCCGCGCCGAGGCGGCCATCGCCGGCGTGGTCGGCGGTCACGTCGTCTCCGGCCAGGTCGACCGCCTCGCCGTGACCGACGATTCGGTGCTGATCGTGGACTACAAGACCAACCGCCCGCCGCCGCAGGAGGTAGCCGGCGTGCCCCTGGCCTATCTCAGGCAGATGGCGCTCTACCGCGCCGTCATGCGCCGGATCCACCCGGACCGGGAGGTGCGCTGCGCCCTGGTCTGGACCGTGGAGGCGCGGCTGATGGCGCTGCCGGCGGCGCGGCTCGACCATGCGCTGGCCTCGCTTGACCTGTCGCAGGCGGCTACCTAGATTCGGCATCGCGCCGGAGCGAATTCCGAGACCCATTTGGCGCCCCCGTAACGGAGAGAATTCTGATGACCACGGTCAAGGTAACCGACGACAGCTTCCAGTCCGACGTGCTCGGCTCCGACGTCCCCGTGGTGGTGGACTACTGGGCCGAATGGTGCGGCCCCTGCCGGCAGATCGCCCCGGCGCTGGACGAGATCGCCGGCGAGATGAAGGACCTGAAGATCGCCAAGATCAACATCGACGAGAACCCGTCGACGCCGACCAAGTACGGCGTGCGCGGCATCCCGACGCTGATGCTGTTCAAGGGCGGCGAGGTCGTGGCCACCAAGGTCGGCGCCGTGCCGAAATCCCAGATCCAGTCATGGATCGAGTCCAACATCTGATCCTTATGGCCTTCGCGGTCGTATCGGGCGGGCCCGGGCGGAAACGCGCGGGCCCGTTTTCCGTTTGCGCCGCGCCGGCGGGCCATGCCAAGGCTTGGCAGCGGCGTGCGCAGCAGTGGAGTAGAGCGTTGACCGGTTTCTCCGTCCGTCCGGCCCTTGCGGGCCTCGCCCTTCTGATCCTTCAGGCCTGCGCCGGCCAGCCGGAAACGCCGCTGGAGCCCGTCGACTGGAATGCGCCGCTCGCCGGTCGCAGCATCGACGAGATTCTCGCCGCGCCGGACCGCGGGATCGACGCCGCGAAGCAGCCGGTGCTGATGGCGCGCGAACGCGTCGGCGTGCGCGTCGTCGACGTGCGCGGACCGGGAACCTGGCGCACCACGCTGGACCACGTCCACCGCCTGAGCCGCGCGGAGAGGCTGGACGACGCCGAGGTCGCGCGCGCCATCGAGGCCCGCGCTGCCGAACTGCCCGCGCCTTATCTGTTCGAGCTGGCGCGCCGCATCGTCGAGGCCGACCCGCAACGGGGTCTCTACTGGTACGCGCTGGGCCAGGCGCGAACGGTCTATGCCGGCGCGCGCTGCGCCGACCCCTCGGTGCGGGCCAATATCCAGGCGACGCTGATCGACCTCAAACCCGTGAGCGAGAAGGCCCGGGTCGAGACCTTCGACAACGAACGGCTCTATGCCCGGATCCTGCAACAGGTCCGCGACCAGGGCCCGATCACAGACACGACGGCATCGCCCTGGTGGATCTGCTCCAGCGGTCAGCGCACCCTGAACGCCGCCCGGCGGGGCGAGACCCTGGCGAAGGGCGACTGGCTGCTGCCGCGCGCCGACTGGCCGGCGGCGCGCAAGGCGGCCCGGGACCATCTCGACGCCGAGATCGCCCGCGCCCTGCGGGCCGCGGCGCAGTAGGCGGGCAATGAAGGAGAAGAAGATGCGGAGCTGGAAGGCGGCCCTGGCCGCGGGACTGGCGCTGATCGGACCGGCCGCCGGCGCCTGGGCGCAGGAGGCGGCGGCGGACAGGCCCCGTTTCTCCTTCGCCGACATGACGGTCGAGGAAGCCATCGCGGCGCCGGAAACCGACCTGGAAATCGTCCGCCGGCCGCGCATCGCGGTCCGCGAGGTGGTTGGCGTCCCCGTCCGCGACGTGCGCGGCATCGGCACCTGGCGCACCACGCTGGACCGGGTTCACCGCCTCAGCCGCGCCGCCGACCTGGACGAGGCCGCTCTGGTGCGCGCGCTCGAATCCAGCGCGGATACGTTGCCTGCACCCTATCTGATGGAGATCTCCCGCCGTCTGGTGGCGGCGGAGGCGCCGCGCGAAGGGCTCTACTGGTTCGCGCTCGGCGAACTGCGCACGGTCTATGACGCCCTGCGCTGCGCCGACGAGAGCGTCCGGCCCAACATCGCCGCCACACTGATCGAGCTTCACCCGGTCACCGAGGAGGCGCGGATCACGGCGATCAAGCATGGCGCGCTCTATGTCGAGGCGCTCGAGACCGCGCGGGACAGCGACGCCCTCTTCGCCTCCAGGGCCTCGCCCTGGTGGATCTGCTCCAGCGGCCTGGCGGCAATGGATGCGGCCCGCGACGGCCGCGCCGTCGGCCGCGACGACTGGCTGAAGCCGGAGAGCGCCTGGCCGGCCGCACGCCAGGCGACCCTGCGCCACGCCGACCACCGCATCCGCAACACCGTGGTCCGCGTCGGCGAGTAGGGACGACCGGGGCCGGCCCGGGCCCAATCGTTCCGCGAGATCGAACCACTGCCACTCCGGTGTCATGCCCGCCCCCGTGCGGGCATCCGGTCAGATCGTCGACCTGCGGCGAAGCCGCTCCGGACCCCCGCACAGAGGCGGGGGTGACACGCTGAGCGGGCGACGGTGCAAAAAGTTTGCGGGACGATTCGGACCCACGCCAGGCCTCACGCGGCCAGCAGCTTCTCCAGACCGGCGCGGACCGTCTCGGGCAGCGGACTCGCCTTGCCTTCGACGATGTAGACCATCACCGTCTCCGCCGTGGCGATGCAGCGGTCCTCCACGAACAGCCCGTGGCCGAGCGTCAGCGAGGTGCGGCCCAGCTTCGCCACCACGGTGCCGATGCGGACCGTGCCGGGCCACCAGGCCTGGGCGCGGAAATGGATGGACAGGTGCCCGACGACGAAACGCTGCGTGTTGTCATAGGCGGGGATGAGGTCGGAGCGCATGAAGGGCACGCGCCCCGATTCGACATAGCGTGCGAAGGCGACGTTGTTGACGTGGCCGGTCGCGTCCATGTCGCCGAAGCGGATGGTGTCCTCGCTCCACTCGTTGTAGATCGTGGCGTCGGTGAGATCGGGCGTGTTCTGCATGGACGGATAGATAGACCGAAGGCGGGAACGGATGAAAGAACTCGATGCGCTGAGGGCGGAACTGGACCGCTGGCACGAAGCGGGCCGCGAGGCGACGCTGTGGTGGCGCGACGATGACGCCGAGGCGCCGGACGCGCCCGTGCTGCGCATGCTGGAGCTTTCGGCGCGTCACGGCGCGGGCTGCTTCATCGCCGCCGTGCCGGCCCGCGCCGTCGACGCCCTCGGGCCCGCCATCGTCGACTGCCCGACAGCCGTCCCGTTCCAGCATGGCTGGGCGCATGAGGATCATTCGCCGGCGGCGGTAAAGGGCAAGTGGGAGCTGGGCCTGCACCGCCCGAAGGCGGCGATCCTGGACGAACTGCGCCGCGGACGGGCGCGGATGGCCGAGCTGTTCGGCGCACGCGACCGGCCCATGCTGGGCCCGCCCTGGAACCGCATCGCGCCGGAGCTCTGTGCCGACCTGCCGGCGCTGGGTTTCGAGGTGCTGTCGACCTTCGCGCCGCGTCCCTGCGCCACCCCGGCGCCCGGCCTGCGGCAGGTCAACGGTCATGTCGACATCATCTCCTGGAAGCGGGGCCGCAGCTTCATCGGCGCGGAGAAGACCGCGAACCGGCTGGCCGATCACCTGGCGCAGCGCCGCCGGGGCGAGGTCGAGGACGAGCCGACGGGCCTGCTGACCCATGTCTGGATCAACGACGAGCCGGCCTGGGAGGCGATCGACGCCGTGCTCGGCCTGGTCGCGGCCCATCCGGCAGCGCGCTGGCTGGACGACCGGAGCTTCTTTCAGTGAGCGAACCCCTTTTCCGCCCCGGCACGGACGCCGACATCGACCAGGTTGCCGAACTGCTGCATCTGCACATGAACCGGAAGGTCCCGCCGGCGGTCTTCCGCCGGCTGATGGACTATGGCTGGGCCGGCGAGAAGCCCCATGTCGGCATGGTCGCCGAGGCCAACGGCGAGATCGTCGGCTTCCACGGCAATGTCTACTCGACGCGCTTCATCGAGGGCGCCCCGCGGCTGTTCGGCAGTTTCACCTCGCTCTACGTCCACCGCGACTGGCGCGGCCACGACCTGGGCCTGAAGATGATGCGGACCTACGAGGAACGGCCCGATGTCACGTACACCGTCTTCGACCCCTCGAAGCGGGTGCACGGCATCCTCGAATCCTGCGGCTTCCGTGATCTCGACACCCACCGCCGGGTCTGGACGCCGGACGGCCGGGCCGGCGATGTGGAGGTGACCGAGGGGATCGACCGCATCGGCCCGCGGGTCTCCGCGGAGGAGCAGCGCTACCTTCTCGACCACCGCGACATGAAGGCCTTTCCCGTCCTGCTCTCCGGCGACGCCGGCGAGGTGCTGACCTTTTTCCTGCGCCAGGACCGGGGCGATCACGGCTTCTGCCACGACCTGATCTACACCGGCGATCCGGCCAGGCTGGCGGCGATGATCGACGCCGCCGCCCCGCGCATCCTGGGCGGCGAGCCCCGGGCGCGGCTGCTGGCCGACGAGCGCTTCTTCGCCGGCCATGCGACGGGCGGCGCGCGCGAGCCGCTGCGCTACCGCCGCATGGTCCGCCGCGCCGATCCGGCGCTGCCCGACTGGCGCGTCGATCACCTCTACACCGAGACGCTGCTGATCGGCCTGAAACTCGGATAGGCAGCGCCGCCGACGGCGCGCGGTGGCCGCAAGGCCGATCCGCACATCCCTGTCCCGCTCTTGCCACGCCACGCACAAGCCATAGACTCCGCCGTCGGGAGGCGATGCGATGATCGACGAGGCGACAAGACTCTGGACGCCCGACCCCGAACGCGTGGCCGGCAGCAACCTGGCGCGGTTCCGGGCCTTCGCCGGGCGCGAGGGCGACGGCTACGACGCGCTGCACGACTGGTCGGTGGCCGAGCCGGAAGCGTTCTGGACCGCGGTCTGGGACTTCTGCGAGGTGATCGCGGAGACGCGCGGCGAGCGGGTGCTGACCGACGCCCGGGACATCAAGGCGGCGACGTTCTTTCCCGACGCCCGGCTCAACTTCGCGCAGAACCTGCTGCGCCGCCGCGACGATGCGCCCGCGCTGATCTTCCGCGCCGAGGACCGCTTCGCCGAGCGCATGAGCTGGCGCGAGCTGCACGATCTGGTCAGCCGTCTGCACCGCGCGCTGCGCGCCATGGGCGTGCGCAAGGGCGACCGCGTCGCCGGCTTCATGCCCAACATGCCGGAGACGGTCGCCGCAATGCTGGCCGCCGCCAGCCTCGGCGCCGTCTGGTCCTCCTGCAGCCCCGATTTCGGCGTGCGCGGCGTGCTGGACCGCTTCGGCCAGATCGGCCCGAAGGTGCTGTTCGCCGCCGACGGCTATGTCTATGGCGGCAGGGAGCACGACAGCCTGGAACGCATCGGCGGCATCCTGGCCGAGCTGCCGGAGATCGAGCGCGCGGTGATCGTGCCGCTGCTGAACGACCGTCCCGACATTTCCGCGCTGGAAGGGCGCGCGGCGCTGCTGGACGACGTCATCGCCGAGCACGAGGCCGGCGAGATCGAGTACGTGATGACCGGCTTCAACGACCCGCTCTACATCATGTATTCGTCCGGCACGACGGGCCTGCCCAAGTGCATCCTCCACGGCGCCGGCGGCACGCTGCTGCAGCATCTGAAGGAGCACCGCCTGCAGGTCGACGTGCACCCGGTCGACCGGCTGTTCTACTTCACCACCTGCGGCTGGATGATGTGGAACTGGCTGGTCTCGGGCCTCGCCTCGGAGGCGACGCTGCTGCTCTACGACGGCTCGCCCTTCCATCCGGATGCGAACGCGGTCTTCGACTTCATCGAGGCGGAGAAGGGCGAGATCTTCGGCACCTCGGCCAAGTTCATCGACGCCTGCGCCAAGGAGGGCGTGCGGCCGGCGGAAACCCACGATCTCTCGGCGGTGAAGACGATCCTGTCCACCGGCTCCCCGCTCGCGCCGGCCGGCTTCGACCATGTCTACCGCGACTGGAAGGCGGACGTGCAGCTCGCCTCGATCGCCGGCGGCACCGACATCCTGGGCTGCTTCGTCGGCGGCGCGCCCACCGAACCGGTCTGGCGCGGCGAGATCCAGAAGCCCCAGCTCGGCCTCGACGTCCGCGTGCTGGACGAGGAAGGCCGCCCGGTGACCGGCGAACAGGGCGAGCTCTGCTGCATGAACGCGCATCCGTCGATGCCGCTGGGCTTCTGGAACGACCCGGACGGCAGCCGCTATCACGAGGCCTATTTCGACCGCTACGAGAACGTCTGGCGGCACGGCGACTGGGCGATGATGACGGAGCGGCGCGGCCTGGTGATTTACGGCCGCTCCGACGCCACGCTCAATCCGGGCGGGGTGCGTATCGGCACCGCCGAGATCTACCGCCAGGTGGAGGCCCTGCCCGAAGTGCTGGAGGCGCTGGTGATCGGCCAGGACTGGCAGGACGACGTGCGCATCGTGCTGTTCGTGCGGCTGGCGGCCGGCGCGCGCCTGGACGAGGCGCTGGAGGAACGCATCCGCAATCAGATCCGGCGCAACGCCACGCCACGGCACGTGCCTGCGAAGATCGTCGCGGTCGCCGACATCCCGCGCACGCTCTCGGGCAAGATCGTCGAACTGGCGGTGCGCAACGTGGTCCACGGCCGCCCGGTGAAGAACCGCGACGCCCTCGCCAATCCGGAAGCGCTGGAGCTGTTCCGCGATCTGCCCGAGCTCGGGAGCTAACGCTCCGGGCCGATGCCCGCGCGTCTGCCGGCGGCGGGCATGACAGAGGGGAGCGCCGGCCGGTTTCGGTGCGCCTACTCCGCCGCTTCGCCGAGCAGGAAGCCGCCGGACTGGCGCGACCAGAGGTCGGCGTAGAGGCCGTCCCGGGCGATCAGATCCTCGTGCCCGCCCTCCTCGACGATGCGGCCGCCGTCCATGACGATGAGCCGGTCCATGGCCGCGATGGTCGAGAGACGATGGGCGATGGCGATGACGGTCTTGCCCTCCATCAGCCGGTAGAGGTTCTGCTGGATCGCCGCCTCGACCTCCGAATCCAGCGCGCTGGTGGCCTCGTCGAGCACCAGGATCGGCGCGTCCTTCAGCAGCACCCGCGCGATGGCGATGCGCTGGCGCTGGCCGCCCGACAGCTTGACGCCGCGCTCGCCGACATGGGCGTCATAGCCGCGCCGGCCGTTCATGTCTTCCAGTTCCAGGATGAAGTCGTGCGCCTCGGCCCGCTTCGCCGCCGCCACGATCTCCGCCATGGTCGCGTCGCGCCGGCCGTAGCGGATGTTCTCGGCCACCGAGCGGTGCAGCAGGGAGGTGTCCTGGGTCACCATGCCGATGGCGCCGCGCAGGCTTTCCTGGGTGACGCCGGCGATATCCTGGCCGTCGATCTCGATCCGGCCCGCCTCGAGGTCGTAGAAGCGGAGCAGCAGGCTCACCAGCGTCGACTTGCCGGCGCCGGAGCGGCCGACGATGCCGATCTTCTCGCCGGGCCGGACCTCCAGGTTCAGATGCTCGATGACGCGGTCCGATTCGCCGCGGGCCTTGCCGTAATTGAAGCGGATGTCGCGGAAGGCGACGCGGCCCTCGGTCACCACCAGCGGCGCGGCGCCGGGGCGGTCGACCACCTCCCGGTCCCGGGCGATGGTGCCGATGCCGTCCTGGACCACGCCGATATTCTCGAACAGGCCGGAGACCTCCCACAGGATCCAGTGGGCCATGCCGTGGATGCGCAGCACCAGGCCGGTGGTGAAGGCCACCGCGCCCAGCGTGACGATCCCGCCCTGCCAGAGCCAGATGGCGAGGCCGCCGACGGCGAAGAACAGCCCCGCGTTCAGCATCGTCATCAGGAACAGCAGCACCGTCGCCAGCCGCATGGAGCGGTAGACGGTGCCGAGGAAGGTCTCCATCCCCTCGCGGGCGTAAGTGTCCTCCTGCTCGGCATGGGCGAACATCTTCACCGTCTGGATGTTGGTGTAGCTGTCGACGACGCGGCCGGTGACCATCGACCGCGCCTCGGCCTGATCGGCGGCGAGCTGCGCCATGCGCGGCACCAGGAAGTAGAGAATGGCGACATAGCCCGCCAGCCAGGCGACCAGCGGCAGGGCCAGGCGCCAGTCGCTCATGGCGAACAGCACCACCGCCGAGATGAAGTAGATGCCGACATAGAGCAGGATCTCGCAGGTCTTCAGCACGGAGTCGCGGACGCCGAGCGAGGTCTGCATCATCTTCGTCGCCACGCGGCCGGCGAAGTCGTTCTGGAAGAAGCCGACGGACTGGCGCAGCAGGTAGCGGTGCGCCTGCCAGCGCGTGCGCATGGCGAAATTGCCCAGTAGACCCTGGTTCGACATCACCTCCGACAGCAGCATCACCGCCGGATAGACCACCAGGATGACGAAGCCCATGCCGGCCAGCTCCGGCCAGTGGGTCTCCATGAAGGTCTCCCTGTCGGCGGCGGCCAGCCAGTCCACCAGGTCGCCGATGAAGGAGAACAGCCAGACCTCGACGATGCCGACCAGCGCCGCGGTCAGCGCCGTAAGCGCGATCATGCGCCGGAACGGCCTGGCGTAATGCCAGACGAAGCCGAAAAAACCGGCGGGCGGTTTCGACGGCAGCTCAGGGGGAAAGACTTCCTGGCTCCGCTCCGCCCAACTGAAAATGCGGTCCAGCACGCGTGGCTCCCGTTGCGAAGGTCCGGGCTATATAGGGCGATTCCCCGCCAGATCGAACCGGCTTTCCTTCCCCCTGATTTATGGCCGGCCCGGCGCATCTACGGGTGCCTGGACCGGCGGAGCCGGGCCCGGGACCCACGCCTGAGACTTTCCGCCGGAAAGGGCGTGGCCGGATCTGCTCAGGCGTGGGTCCCGAATCGGGCCTGCGGCCCGTTCAGGACTCGGTCAGAATAACGAAGGTCCGGCGACCCCCTCCCGGCGCGTGCCGCGCCGACCTCCCCCTGATCCCAGGGGGAGGGATGTCCTCACGGGTCGCGGGGCCCTCTGCGGCCCGGGCCCGGCCCGGTCTTCAGCCCTCGACGGCGTTGGCCGCGACCTGGCGCATGTGGTTGATCACGTCGACACGGGTGATGAGGCCATAGAAGGTGTCCTCGTCGGCGACGATCGCCACCTTGTCGGCGCGCAGGATCGGCATCAGCTCGGCCTCGGAGGCGTCGGGGCGGATGGTCTCCAGCCGGGTGACCATGAACTCGCTCACCGGCTTCTTGAAGTTCTCCTCATGGCCCTGCACGGCCAGCAGCAGGTCGCTCTCGTCGATGATGCCGGTGATCCGCTCGCCCTCCATGACGGGCAGCTGGGAGACGTCGAACATGCGCAAGCGCGAATAGGCCGTCAGCAGGGTGTCGCCAGGATTGATGGTGACCACGTCGCCCTCGTCGGCGCGGCGGATGATCATGTCGCGCAGATCGCCGTGGCGGCGGCGGCGGATCAGTCCCTGATCGACCAGCCAGGCGCGGTTGAAGGCCTTGGAGAGATACTTGTTGCCCGTGTCGCAGACCAGGGTCACGACGCGTTTCGGCTCCTTCTGCTCCCGGCAGTAGCGGAGCGCCGCGGCCAGCAGCGTGCCGGTCGACGAGCCGCCCAGAATGCCTTCCTTCGTGATCAGGTCGCCCAGGGCCGCGAAGGAATCCGCATCCGAGACCGTGATCCCGCGGGAGATCACCGCGAGATCGCAGTTCGGCGGGATGAAGTCCTCGCCGATCCCCTCGATCAGCCAGGAGCCGACCTCGGTCGAGATATTTCCGGTATTCGCCGCCTCGGCGACGATGGAGCCCTCCGGATCGGCCACGATCATCTCCGTCTTCGGCGAGTTCTCCTTCATGAAACGGCCGATGCCGGTGATGGTGCCGCCGGAGCCGACGCCGCAGAAGATCGCGTCCACGTCGCCGTCCATCTGCTCCAGGATCTCCGGGCCCGTGCCGCGGTAGTGCGCCTCCGGGTTGGCGGGGTTGGAGAACTGGTCGACCCAGAAGGCGCCGGGAATCTCGCGCTCCAGCCGTTCGGCGATGTCCTGGTAGTATTCCGGATGGCCCTTGCCGACGTCGGAGCGGGTCAGCCGCACCTCGACCCCCAGGGCCTTGAGATGCTGGATCTTGTCGAGGCTCATCTTGTCGGGAATCACCAGGATCAGGCGGTAGCCCTTCAGGGCGGCGACCAGCGCCAGGCCGAGCCCGGTATTGCCCGCCGTGGCCTCGATCAGCGTGCCGCCCGGCTTCAGCCGGCCGTCGCGCTCGGCGGCCTCGATCATCGACAGGCCGATGCGGTCCTTCACCGAACCGCCGGGATTCTGGCTTTCCAGCTTGGCGAACAGCCGGCAGGGGCCGGCGTCGAGATTTCTCAGTTCGACCAGCGGCGTGTTGCCGATCAGATCCAGCACGGACGAACAGGCGGTCATGGCGCGTCTCCCCGGTCTCTTCCCCGCCGGAAAGCCTAGCGCACGCGCCGTGCCGCGTCACGCGGCCGACGGCATCTCCGTCATGTCGAGGGCGCGGCGGAACAGCGCCGGGTCGACATTGCCGCCGGAGACCACGACGACGGCGGTGCGGCCGGACAGTTCCACCCGTCCGGACAGCAGCGCCGCCAGCGCCACCACGCCGCCGGGTTCGGCCACGATCTTCAGCTCCAGGAAGGCGTCGCGCATGGCCGCCAGCGCCTCCTCGTCGCTGACCCCGACCCCCGCCGAGAGGGTGCGCCGGCCGATCTCGAAGGTGATCTCGCCCGGCGTCGGCGTCAGGATGGCGTCGCATATGCTGCGCGCCGACGGGTCTACCGCAACCCGGACGCCGCCCGCCAGCGAGCGGCCCCAGTCGTCGAAATCCGCCGGCTCCGCCGGGTGCACGGCGATCTGCGGGAAAGCGTCCTTCAGCGCCAGGGAGACCCCGCCGATCAGCCCCCCGCCGCCGGCCGGGCAGAGCGCGAAGTCCGGCGTGACGCCCGCCTCGGCGCATTGCTCCGCAATCTCCAGACCCACCGTACCCTGGCCGGCGATCACGCTCTCCTGGTCGTAGGGCTTGACCAGGGTCAGGCCGCGATCGGCCATCAGCCGTTCGCCCAGCGCCTCCCGGTTCTCCGAATAACGGTCGTAGAGCACCACCTCCGCGCCGTATTCGGCGGTGTTGCGCTTTTTCAGCTCCGGCGCGTCATGGGGCATGATGATGGTGGCCGGCGCGCCGAATAGCTTCGCCGAGAGCGCCACGCCCTGGGCGTGGTTGCCCGACGAATAGGCGATGACGCCTCTGGCCCGCACCGCCGGATCCATGGCGCTCAGCGTGTTGTAGGCGCCGCGGAACTTGAACGAACCCGTGCGCTGCAGGCATTCGGGCTTCACCAGCAGCCGCCCGCCCAGGCGGTCGTTGAGGCGCGCCGATTCCAGCAGCGGCGGGCGGATGGCCCTGCCCCGCAGCCGCGCGGCCGCCGCGCGGATGTCGTCGACCGAAACCGTCATGGCGGGCTCCCTCCCCTCTCCGGCGCCCGGACACTGCGCCGGGCGGCGCCAAAGGTGACGCCTATTCCGCCGCCGTCAACCTGAAGCGCCGGCATCGTTTACCTTTCGGCAAGGATAGGGACGATAGCATGATGGTTAACGCGTTCAGACAATGGCCACCGGAGCGCCCCGAATGATTTCCGCACCCTCCGCCATCGCCCGCCTCGCCGGTGCGCTCGCGCTCGCCGGCTGCCTCGTCATGGCCGCCGCGCCCGGTTCCGGGGTCCGCGCCGGCGCGGTGCTGGACCGCGTCAAGGCCGACGGAGTGGTGCGCTGCGGCGTCACCCGCAGCGGTCAGGGCCTCTCGGCGATCGACGAGAACGGCCGCTGGCAGGGCATGTTCATCGACTGCTGCCGCGCCATCGCCGCGGCAGCGCTGGACGACCCGGAGGCCGTCGAATTCTACGAAGTCAACGATGTCATCCGCTTCGAGGCCCTGGCCGCCGACGGCTTCGATGTGCTGATGGCCAACACCACCTGGACGATCACCCGCGACACCGCGCTGGGAATCAGCTTCACCGGAACGATCTACTATGACGGCCAGAGCTTCCTGGCCCACCGCTCCCTGGGCGCCCGCAACCTGGCCGAGGTCGAGCAGGCCAATGTCTGCGTCAGCGGCGGCACCACCACCCTGAAGAACGTCAACGAACTGGTCCGCACCTACTACCCCGGCCTCAAGATCATCGAGTTCCAGTCCATCGACGGCACCTATGAGAGCTTCTTCGCCCGCGAGTGCGAGATCATCACCTATGACCGCGTGGTGCTGATCTCCCAGCTCCGCAACCGCGCCAGCGACCCCGGCAACTTCGTCCTGTTCCCCGAGATCGTCTCCAAGGAGCCGCTGGGGCCGGCGGTGCGCAGGGGCGACCAGGAATGGTTCGACCTGGTGCGCTGGACCGTGCTGGCCACCATCGCCGCCGAGGAGATGGGCGTGACCGCGGCCAATGTCGAGGCCATGCGGCAGTCGGACGACCCGGAGGTGCGCCGCCTGCTGGGCGTCGACGGCGCCATCGGCGCCGGCATGGGTGTCGACGACGACTGGGCCGTGCGGGCGATCCGCGCCGTGGGCAATTACGGCGAGATCTTCGACCGTCACGTCGGCGCGAATTCGCCGCTGAAGATGGACCGCGGGCTGAACGCGCTGTGGACCGAGGGAGGGCTGCATTACGCACCGCCGGTCAGATAGGCCCGATTCCCGGAGTCCGGGACGATGAGGGGGCGCTCCGTCGCGACCAAGTTCTCCGCCGCGCTGGCCGTCATCGCGCTGGTGGTGATCGGCGCGATCGTCACGGCGCTGTTCACCTTCGACCGCATGCAGGGCTCCTACGAAGCGGTGGCGCGCGAAGCGATGCCGAAGCTCATCGCCGCCTCCCGCCTCGGGTCGATCACCAGCGCCATCTCGTCCACCGCACCGTCGCTGGCGCGCGTCGATTCGGAATTCGTCCGCCAGGCCATCAACCACCGCCTGGCCGATCACCTGGGTTCGCTCGAAGCGGCGCTGTCGACCTTCGAGCGCCGCGTCGGCGTCGGCTCGCCCGCCGACCGGGAACTGGTGAGGGCCGTCGAATCCCGCCGCACCGACATGATCGAAAACCTGCAGCGGCTCAATGATTCCGTCGCCCGGCGCATCGTCATCGAGAACAGCATCGCCGAGCATACCCGCGGGGCGCTGCGGCTGCGCGCCCGGGTCCAGGATCTGGAGAGCGCCGGGCGCGAGCGCCGCCTGGCCGTACCCTTCGGCTGGCTGACCGAGGTCGACTGGGCGCTGGGCGCGCAGCTGGCCCTGCCGGCGGCGGATAGCTCGGTCCGGATCGGCCGGCTGGAGGACGAGTTCGAACGCCATGTCGGCATCGCCACCGAGCGGATGGACAACTTCGCCTCCGTGGCGCCCGTACCCGACGAGGTGGCGTCGGTCCACGAGGCCTTCGTCCGGCTGATCGAGGCGACGCGCGTCTCCTTCGGTCTGCAGCGCGAGCTGGTGATCCTGGAGCGCCGCCAGGAGGGCCTGCTGGCCAACAACAAGCTGCTGTCCAACCGGCTCAACAGCGCCGTGTCCGACCTTTTCTTCCACATCCGCGACGACACCGAGCGGCGCAATGCCAGCATCGTGCAGCTGGAGCGCGAGAGCACCGCGATCCTGACGGTCGCGCTGGTGCTGAGCGTGCTGCTGATCGGCGGTCTGCTGTTCTTCGTGCGCAACGACGTGCTGGCGCGCCTGTCGAACCTGAAGTCGTCCATGTTCGCCTGGGTCGAGGGCGAGCGCGCGCCGATCCCCGTCGACGGCCGCGACGAGATCGCCGACATGGGGCGCGCCTTCGACTACATGGTCGGCGCGGTCACCGAGCGCGAGCAGCGCCTGACCGAGGCCAAGGAGAAGGCCGAGGTGCTGGCCGAGGAGGCCGAGACCGCCAACCGCGCCAAGTCGATGTTCCTGGCCAACATGAGCCACGAACTGCGCACGCCGCTGAACGCCATCATCGGCTTCTCGGAGATGATCACGATCTTCAAGTTCGATCCCGGCAAGAACGAGGAATACGCCGGCTACATCAACACCAGCGGCAAGCACCTGCTGGCGGTGATCAACGACGTTCTGGACTTCTCCAAGATCGAGGCCGGCAAGCGCGAACTGGAGCTGGCGCCGCTGGCTCTCGGCGAGGCCGTGGCCGCGGTCACGCCCATGATCGAGTTCCAGATGGAGGACAAGGACCTGGAGCTGCGTCAGCGGCTGGAGCCCGACGTCCGGCTCAACGCCGACGCCCAGGCCATCCGCCAGATCCTGCTCAACCTGCTGTCGAACGCCGTCAAGTTCTCCCATCCGGGCGGCGTCATCGAGGTGCGCGCCCGCGACGCCGACGGCGAATACCTGGTCGAGGTCGCCGATCAGGGCATCGGCATCTCGCCGGACCAGCTGCGGGAAATCCTCCAGCCCTTCCATCAGGCGCGCAACCAGTACCAGTCCCAGGGCGGCGGCACGGGGCTGGGGCTCAGCATCGCCGACAGCCTGATGCGCATGCACGGCGGCCGGATCGAGATCGAGAGCCGCCGCGGCGCGGGCGCCACGGTGCGCCTCTTCTTCCCCGGCCACCTGGTGCTCCGCACCGAGACCGAACCGGCGGCGCGGCTGTCAGCAGGCGCCGCGGGCTGAAGCCGCGAGACAGACAGCCGCCGGTCTGAGGCCGAGATCCTCGTCGAGGCGGTTCGGGGCCGATCGGCCCCGGGCGAGGCGCACCCTGTAGACCTGCAGCCCCTCCAGCACCCGCTGCACGTAGTTGCGGGTCTCGTAGAACGGAATCATCTCCACCCAGTCGACGGGATGAACCGCGCCGCTGCGGGGATCGCCGTTCTCCTCGATCCACTGATTCACCCGGCTGGGCCCGGCGTTGTAGGCGGCGATGGCCATGGGCAGATAGCCGTCGAACCGGTCGATCAGCTCCCTCAGATAGCTGCTGCCGAGGGCGACGTTGTAGGCCGCGTCGCGGGTCAGCCGGGCGGGCGTGTAGGCGAGCGCGATATCGCCGGCCTTCTCGCGCGCGGTGTCGGGCATGAGCTGCATCAGCCCGCGCGCGCCGACGGGACTCACGGCCTCGACATTGAAGGTGCTTTCCTGGCGGGCGATGGCGTGGGCCAGGGCGGGATCGACGAAGCGGTTGTCGCGCAGGGCCGCGTGCACCGGATAGGCCGTCTGCATCACGTCGGCGCCCGCGGCGAGGCCGATCTTTCCGAGCAGGACCTGCATGTCGGTCATGCCGGTATCGTCGGCGAAGCGCGCGGCGGCGGCGTAGTCCTTCGGCGTTTCGGCGGTCTCCACGGCGTGCGACAGCAGGGTCCGGGCCAGGGCGTTCTGCTCCACCTCCATCAGCAGACGGGACATGACCGCCAGCGGACGTTCGGCGAAGGCGCGCGTGCGCGCTTCCGCGACCGGCTCCGGCGGCGGCAGCGCCAGATCCGCCCGGCCCAGGCGCAGCGCGGCGAGCTGGCCGTAATAGGTATTGGGATGGATCGCCGCCAGCTCCAGGAACTCCTGCGCCTCCCGCGCGTTGCCCAGCTCGTGATGGGCCATCGCCGTCCAGTAGGCGCCCCGGGCGCGGCTGATCGGCGTGCCGACGCCTTCGTAGAGGGCGCGGAAATGGGCCAGCGCCGCCTCCGGCCGGCCCACGAAACGCAGCGCCAGCCAGCCGGCCTCGAACTCCAGGCGGGCGAAGTTTATGCCCTCGTCGATGCCGTGATCGCTGGCGATGCGGTAGGCGCGCTCGAAATCGCGGTCCTGGATCAGATTGCGGACCTGGATGCGCCGCTCCACCCACCAGCGGCTGTCGATTCCCGGCATCGGTCCGGCTGTCGACAGGATGTCCTGGGCTTCGCCGTTGCGGCCCTGGCGGCGCAGATAGCGCACCCGCTCATAGACCAGCCCCGGATCGTCCCTCAGCGACTGCGGCACGCGGTCATAGGCCGCTTCGGCGCGGCTGCGGGCGAAGCGCAGGCTCAGGCGCGCGTCGGCCAGCAGCCAGTCGTCCTTGGGCACCAGCGGCTCCATCCGCCCCGCCGCGCTGCTCTGCCCGTTCCAGACCAGCCGGTCGAGGCGCTTCCAGTGGTCCTCGGTGGTGAAGGCATCGCCGAAGGCGGCGAGAAGATCCGCTTCCAGCGGCTTTTCCAGATCGTGGCCGCGCCAGGCTTCCCGGGCGATGCGGAGCGCCAGCTGGCGCTCGCCGGCCCGGTCGAGCAGCAGAGCGTGGCGCACCGCGCCCTCGCCGGTCTGCGGCGGGTGGTGTGCGAAATGGGCCAGCGCCTCGCTGACGCCCGCCTCCCGCGCCACCAGCCGCTCCAGCTCGACGCGGACTGCATCCAGGCTGGGAAACTCGGGATGGGCCTCCAGGAAGGCCCGGATCGCGTCGCGGTCCTCCACGCCCTCGCGGCGGATGCGCAGCCATTGCAGCACCGGAAACAGACGGTCGTCGCGGATGCCGCCGAGAATGCGGTCGAGCGCATCCCAATCGCGCTCGCGCGCCGCGTCGAAAGCGCGGCGGTAGGCCTGGCGGTCGCCAGCGGAGAGCATGGCGCTCTCGCGGCTCTGCACGCGCCGTTCCTCGTTGGCCGGGGGCAGGGGCGCGGCTGTGGCGGCGGCGGCGGTCATGGCCGACAGGACAAGGGCGATCGCAAGAATCGGGGAGGGTCGCAAACAGGGCCTCCGTTGCTGGGTCGAGCCTGCCCGACCATATGGGGACGTCAAGCCGGATTTCGCAGGGCCGTTGCGGCCGCCGCCACAACTCGCCGCTTGCCCGGCCTCGGGCGGCGTCGCTATAAGCGGTCGTTCCGGCCCCCGGCCTTAATCGACGGAGACAGTGAGATGGATATCAAGGGATCGATCCCCGCGCTGATCACGCCGTTCCAGAACGGCGCCGTGGACGAGGCCGGCTTCCGCAAATTCGTCGAGTGGCAGATCGCCGAAGGCAGCACCGGCCTTGTGCCCATGGGCACGACCGGCGAATCGCCGACGCTGTCGCATGACGAGCATCGCCGGGTGGTGGAGCTCTGCATCGAGGTCGCCGGAGGCCGCGTGCCGGTGATCGCCGGCACCGGGTCGAACAACACCCGGGAGGCGATCGGCCTCACCCGCCACGCGAAGGAAGCGGGCGCCGACGCCTGCCTGGTGGTCACGCCCTATTACAACAAGCCGAACCAGGAAGGCCTCTACCGCCATTTCGAGGCGCTCAACGAGATCGGTGTTCCCATCATCATCTACAACATCCCGCCGCGCTCGGTGGTCGACATGTCCGTGGAGACGATGGCGCGGCTGGCGAAGCTGGAGAACATCATCGGCGTCAAGGATGCGACGGCGAAGCTGGAGCGCGTCTCCCTGCAGCGCCAGGCCTGCGGGCCGGACTTCATCCAGCTCTCCGGCGAGGACGGCACGGCGCTGGCGCTGATGGCGCATGGCGGCCATGGCTGCATCTCGGTCACCGCCAATGTCGCGCCCAAGCTCTGCGCCGAGTTCCAGGCCGCCTGCATGGCCGGCGACTACGCCACGGCGCTGGCCTATCAGGACCGGCTGATGCCGCTGCACAACGCCCTGTTCCTGGAGCCCAGCCCGGGCCCGGTGAAGTATGCCGTCTCCCGCATCATGACCGATCTCTCACCCCACACGCGGCTGCCGCTGGCGCCCATCACCGACGAGACCAAGGCGGAGGTCGACGGCGCGCTGCGCCATGCGGGCCTGCTGAACTAGATCATCGTGGGACGGGTCGTCGCGGAAAACAGGAAGGCGCGCCACAACTACTTCATCGAGGACACGATGGAGGCGGGGCTGGTGCTGACCGGTACCGAGGTGAAATCGCTGCGCGCCGGGCGCGCCAACATCGCCGAGAGCTACGCCTCGCCCGAAGGCGGCGAGCTGTGGCTGATCAACGCCCACATCCCCGAATACAAGCAGGGCAACCGCAACAACCACGAGCCGCGGCGGCCGCGCAAGCTGCTGATGCGCAGCCGCGAGATCGGCCGGCTGATCGGGGCGCGCCAGAAGGAGGGCATGACCCTGGTGCCGCTGAAGCTCTACTTCAACGACCGGGGCATCGCCAAGCTGCTGCTCGGCGTGGCCAGGGGCAAGAAGCAGCACGACAAACGCCAGGCGCAGAAGGACAAGGACTGGCAGCGCCAGAAGCAGCGCCTGCTGCGGGCGAAAGGCTGAGTCTTCTCAGCGCACCAGCCAGAGCGAGAGTCCGGGGATCCAGGTCACCAGGATCAGCACGAACAGCATCAGCCCGATGAACGGCAGCACCGAACGGCAGATCAGCAGGAAATCCTCCTTGAACGCGGTCATGGCGACGATGAGGTTGAGGCCGATCGGCGGGGTGATGTAGCCGATCTCCAGGTTGACCACCATGATGATGCCGAAGTGGATGGGGTCCACGCCATAGGCCTGGGCGATGGGCAGCAGGATCGGCGCCAGGATCAGGATGGCCGCGCCGATGTCCACCAGGCAGCCGACGATCAGCAGGAAGATGTTCAGGAGCACCAGGAAGGTGAACTGACTGTCGACGAACCCGGTCATCCACACTGCCAGCTCCTGCGGGATGCGCTCGGCGGTGAGCAGCAGATTGATCGACAGCGCGATGGCGACGATGGGCAACAGCGTGCCGAGCAACCGCGATGTCTCGACTGCGATGCCGTAGAAGTCGCGCGCGCGCAGTTCCCGGTGCACGAAGACCTCGACAAGGACGGCGTAGCCCACCGCGACTGCCGCTGCCTCGGTGGCCGAGAAGAATCCGGAATAGATGCCGCCCAGCAGGATCACCGGCGTCATCAGCGCGAAGACGCCGTTCTTCAGCGCCTGCGCAAGCTGTCCCGCCTCGAAGGGCTGGGACTCGATCCGCCGGTTGTGGAACAGCGAGTAGGCCGTCAGCACGACCGTCAGCAGCAGGCCCGGCACGATGCCGGCCAGAAACAGGTCGACGATCGATTTCTCGGTGACGATACCATAGAGGATCAGCGGGATCGACGGCGGGATGACGATGCCCAGCGTGCCGGCCGAGGCCAGTGCGCCCAGCGAGAACTTCTTCGGATAGCCCTGCGCGATCAGGGCCGGATACATGATCGAGCCCACGGCCAGCAGGGTCACCGGCGAGGAGCCCGACAGCGCCGCGAACACCGCGCAGGAGAGGATGGTGCAGACCGCCAGGCCCCCGGGCAGCCACTGGGTCAGCGCCCGCATGATGGCGATCAGCCGCTCGGCGATGGAGCCGCGGGTCATGATGTTGCCGGCCAGCACGAACATCGGGATGGCCAGCAGCACCTCCCGGTTCACGCTGGTCCACAGGTCCTCGATCAGATAGGTGAGTTCCCCGTCGCCCCAGACGAAATGGACATAGGACGCGGCGACGAACAGGATCAGGATCACGCTCTGCCGCAGCGAGAGCAGCAGCAGGACGATGCCGACGAGAATCAGGACTTCCATCGGCGGGCCTCAGACTTCGGCAAGGTCGGGGGCGGGTTTCAGATCGGGCCGCGCGGCGAAGATCAGGTGCCTGAGCGCCGAAGAGAAGAAGGCGTAGACGATGACCGACTGGATCCACCACAGCTTCCAGCGGATCACCGCCGCCTCGTCGCCGTACTGGATGGTCTGGCTGACGAACTCAATTCCGATCCAGCCCAGCCCGATGAAGATGGCGGCCGAGATCAGGTCGCCGATGCGCCCGAGCGCCGGGCTCCAGCGCTCGGGCCACCACTTGTCGGCGAATTGCGGCCGGAGATGGCTGTTGGCGGCCGTCGCCAGGCACAGCCCCAGGAAGCCCGCATAGATGGCGGCGAAGACCGCCATCTTCTGCGAGCCCCATATGGTGCTGGCGAAAACCTCCCGCGCCACGATCTCGCCCAGCAGCAGGCCGGCCACGATCACGTAGGCCAGCGCCGCCGCGAGACTTTCGAGGCGCAGCAGCCATTTCAGCAGGGCCGCCATGGCCGTGGTCAGCGCGCGGCGGGGATCAGGAGCAGGCCGTCTTGGCCTTCGTGATCTTCTCCCAGATTTCCGGCGCGTCGCCGCCGATTTCCTCGATCAGGCGCTCGGTGGCGCGTACCGACGCCTCCTTCCAGCGCGCCTTCTCCGCCGCAGGCAGGCGGTAGACGGGCGCGCCGGCGGCCTCGACCTGACCCAGCAGGTGCGCCTCGGCGCCGCGGATGCCGGCACGCAGGGCCTGGACCTGTTCGTCGATCACGCCCAGCGCCGACTTCTGCTCGTCGTCCAGTTCGTCCCAGACCTTCTTGGAGACGGTCACCGTGCCGACGTCGTGGGTGGCGTGATGGACCAGGGTGAATGGCGCCAGCTTGGGCAGCCCGATAGCGATGCCATAGACCGTGGACGTGGTGATGCCGTTGACCTGTCCGGTCTTGAGCGCCGGCACCATGTCGACCACGCCCATGGGCACGCCGTTGGCGCCCAGCTCCTCGTAGAAGAACTGGCTGGCGTTGGTGGGCGGGATGCGCAGCTTCATCCCCTGAATGTCTTCCAGCGTCCGGATCGGCGACTTCGACGAGGTGTAGCTGTGACCCACCTCGACCCAGGACAGCAGCACCAGCCCCGAATCGGCCATCTGGTCAGCGAAGATCGGGCCGATGTGATTGTCGAACATGCAGTCCGACTGCTCCGGCGACTCGAACAGGAACGCCGCGTTGAGCAGTTCGAAGCTGGGCGCGATCAGCGACGTCGCGACGCCCGACTGTCCGGAAATGTCGATGCGCCCGCGCACGGTCTGGCGGATCGCCGTCTGCTCGTCGCCCAGTGCCGAGGAGAAATAGGGCACGATCTTCAGCTTGTCGGTCCGCGAATGGATCTCGGCCACGGTGCTGTTCAGGAACTTGCCCCAGGGCGTGCCTTCCGGCGCCGCCGTGGCGTAGCGCATTTCCCTCGGTTCGGCCTGGGCCAGCCCGGCGGCCAGGGCCATCGCGGCCGCAGCCGCCAGTGCAGTCTTGCGGATCATGTGTCCGTCCCTCCCTGTTGAGAATCGGCCGGCGTTGTCCGCCGGTCCGCCATATTTCCGAAAAACTCTAGGGCCGGATTCCACGCATTGGCAAAGGTAATTATCGACTGCGCCGGGAGTGACGTAGCGGCAGGCTCGGGCGGCTTGCGAAGCGCGGCGCGGCTGGCGAATATGCAGCCCGTTTCCGGGGAGGACGCGATGAGAGACTTTTCCGACTGGACCGTCATCCACCTGGTCCGCCGCCAGGCGGCGAAACTGGGCGAGAAGACCTATCTGACCTTCGACACCGGCCTGGAGCTGACCTATGCCGGCCTCGACCGGCGCTCCGACGATCTCGCCGCCGCGCTGGCAGGCGCCGGCATCGGCGAAGGGGACCGGGTGCTGGTGCTGGTGAAGAACCGCGCCGAGTTCATGGTGGCGCTGTTCGGCATCATGAAGGCCGGCGCGGTCTTCGTGCCGGTGAACACCGAGCTCCGCGGCGCCTTCCTGCAGCATCAGTTGCAGAACTCCGACCCGAAGGCGGTGCTGGTCGATATCGACCTGGTGCATCATTTCGAGGGCGTCGACCGCGGCGAAGCGAAGCCCGCCCACGTCGTGGTCGTCGGCGGCCCGCCGCCGGCCGAGCTGCCGGAAGCGCTGCTGGGCGCGGAGATCAGCAGCTTCGACGATTTCGAGGCCACGGGCCGGGGCAGGACGCCGCCGGCGGTGGAGCCCGGCATCCACGATCTCGCCGCCATCATTTACACCTCCGGCACCACCGGACCGGCCAAGGGCGTATTGCTGCCCCACGGGCATTTCTACGTCTGGATGGACCGGCAGCTGGCCAAGCTCGGGCAGACCGCGGACGACGTCTACTACATCTGCATGCCGCTGTTTCACGTCAACGCGCTCAACCTGCAGTGCCTGGGCACGATGATGGCCGGCGGCCGGGCGCACGTGGTGCAGCGCTTCAGCCCCAATCGCTGGCTGGACGAGGTGATCGAGACCGGCGCCACCATCACCAACCTGCTGGGCGTGATGCCGGAGTTCGTCTTCAACACGCCGCCGACCGACCGCGACCGCGACCACAGGCTCCGCATGGTCACCGCCGTGCCGATCTCGAAGGAATGGGGCGCGGCGATGGAGCAGCGCTTCGGCTTCAAGATCGTGCAGGGCTTCGGCATGACCGAATGCGGCATGACCGCCCTGGGCGACGTCAACGAATCGGGACTGGAGCCGGGCTGCGCGGGCTATATCGACGACGAGTTCTACGAGGTCCGCATCGCCGACCCGGAGACCGACTGGCCGCTGGGAACCGACGAGGTCGGCGAGCTTCTCATCCGCCCGAAATTCCCGGGCATCTTCTCTGCCGGCTACTACCGCATGCCGGAGAAGACGGTGGAGGCCTGGCGCAATCTCTGGTTCCACACCGGCGACGCCTGCCGCATCGACGCCAGGGGCCGGCTGCATTATGTCGACCGCATCAAGGACTGCATCCGCCGCCGCGGCGAGAACATCTCCGCCTTCGAGGTGGAGCAGGTGATCAACGCCCATCCCGCCATCGCCGAGAGCGCGGTGGTCGGCGTCAAGGTCGAGGGCGCCGGCGGCGAGGAGGAGGTCATGGCGGTGATCGTCGAGACCCCGGGCCGGTCCGTCGAGCCGAAGGAGCTGCTGGACTACTGCGCGCCGCGCATGCCGCGCTACGCCGTGCCGCGCTTCGTGCGGCGGATCGCCGAGCTCGACAAGACCGCCTCGGGCAAGCTGCGCAAGGGCGACCTGCGTGACGCGGGCGTCACCACCGACACCTGGGACCGCGAATCCATCGGCTACGTCGTGCAGCGGTAAGGGACCTGCAAACGGCCCCCCCGACCCGCCGGCGCGGGCCACCCTCTCCTTCGGGACGAGGGAGGGACGGGGTGGGGGATGCGTCCGCACATCGCCGGTCAGGACAGGTTCAGTTCGCGTCCCCATATGGCCCGGATGGAAACATGAAGGGGCTCCCCCATGAAACGCATCATCGCGCCCGCCGGCATGGCTCTGGCCGCCGCCCTCTGCATTGCCGCGCCGGCCGCGGCGCAGGAACGCTCCCGCGGCGGCGAGCTGATCGAGGACATCGTCCGCGATGTCGCCATCCGCGTGCTGGATGCGGCCGAGGCCGAGATCCGGCGCGGACGGGGCGGGATCGGCGGCGTCGGCGCGGCGCGCAGCTATCCGCCGCTGCCCGATGACGCTTCCGACGAGATCCGCCGTGAACTCCGCCAGCTCGACGCCGAGCACGACCGCAAGGTCGCGAAGCTGGAGCAGGAGCTGCGCCGCAAGGTCGAGAAGGCGGAGGCGGAATTCCGCCGCGAGGCGGCGAAGGAGGACAAGGCCGGGAAGATCGAGGAGAAGGGCCGCAAGCTCGACGAGAAGGTCTCGGACGCCTACGACAAGTTCGAGGACAAGCTGGCCGAGGAGAACGAGCGCTACGACGAGAAGCGGGCGGAGATCCTGGGCCGCGGCTGAGCCCCACTTCGCCAGCGTCACCGGCGACACCTGGGACCGCTGACCCATCGGCTGCGTCGTGCAGCGGTAGAATTTGTGCCGAATCCTGGGGCCGGCGTCAGCCGGAGCCCGGGATCCACGCCTGAGTGTATCCGCCTGCGTGGACCGGCCAGGATGTGCTCAGGCATGGGTCCCGCGCCGGCGCTTTGCGCCGCGCAGGACTCGAACCTGGAACGTCAGGGCCGCTTCAGCGCCGCGCGTTCGTCCTCGACCCGGGCGCGGAAGGCGCAGCCCTCGATGTGGTCGTTGACCAGCCCCATCGCCTGCATGAAGGCATAGGCCGTGGTCGGGCCGACGAAGCTCCAGCCGCGCTTCTTCAGCTCCTTCGACAGCCGCGCGGAAAAGGGCGTCGTCGGATTGGCCATGATGTGCGCATGGGTCACCGGGTCGGGCCGCGCGTCCGGTTCCGGCTCGAAGCTCCAGAAGAACCGCGCGAGACCGCCCGCCTCCCGTTCCAGCTCGATCGCCCGGCGGGCGTTGTTGATGGTCGATTCGATCTTCTTGCGGTGACGCACGATGCCGGCGTCGGCCAGCAGCCGCTCCACGTCCCCCTCGCCGTATTCGGCGACGCGGCGATAGTCGAAACCGTCGAAGGCGGCGCGGAAATTCTCGCGCTTGCGCAGGATGGTCAGCCAGCTCAGCCCCGACTGGAAGCCTTCCAGGCAGATCTTCTCGAACAGGCGGATGTCGTCGGTTTCCGGCCGGCCCCATTCGTCGTCGTGATAGGCGCGGTAGTCGTCGAGCCCGCCATGCCAGCCGCAGCGGCGGAGCCCGTCGGCCCCCTCGATCAGACCCTCGCTCATTGCCGGGTCCTCAGCGGTTCGCTCCCGGCGTCCACAGCACGTCGGCGCGGCCGTCGTCGTTCAGCACCCGGCCGAGGACGAAGAGGTGGTCCGACAGGCGGTTGACGTATTTCAGCGCCGCGTCGCTGATTTCGGCCGTCTCGGCGGCGCGCCACATCAGCCGTTCGGCGCGGCGGCAGATCGTGCGCGCCATGTGAAGCTGCGCCGCCGCCGCTCCGCCGCCGGGCAGGATGAAGCTCTTCAGCGGCTCTAGGCGTCCGTTCATCGCGTCGATCTCCGCCTCCAGGCGGTCGACCTGCGTCTGGACGACGCGCAGCGGCTCCCACTTGTAGCTTTCGGCGTGGGGCGTGGCGAGATCGGCGCCGAGATCGAACAGGTCGTTCTGGATGCGCGCCAGCATGGCGTCCGCCTCGCCTTCGGTGTGCAGACGGGCGACGCCGATGGCGGCGTTGGTCTCGTCGACCGCGCCATAGGCCTCGATCAGCGGATCGGTCTTCGCCCGCCGCGAGCCGTCAGAAAGCGACGTCTGCCCCTTGTCCCCGCCGCGGGTGTAGATCTTCGACAGCGTCACCATCGCTCAGCCGTCCAGCAGGAAGGCGAGGCCCAGCATCGCGATGGCGAGCATCTGGGCCCCCACGCGCAGGCGCATCAGCTTGTTGCCGTACTTCCGGTTGAACTCCCCGCCCCGGACCATCGAGACGATGCCGGTGAACAGGACGGCCAAGACGATGAACAGCGACAGGCCGACGAGGAAATCGAAGATGCTCATGACTCCGATATAGCGCCTCGCGGCCGCCGCGTCATCCGCCCGGCGGCCCGCCGCGCGCTTTTGCTGCGCTGCGATATCCTTGACAGGCTGCTAGACAGAGCGGGCACCGAAATCATCAAGGAGAAAGAACCGTGGCCCAGCCCGTGACGGAAGCCGAGCAGATTTCCAACATCGCCTTCGGGTTCATGGCGTCGAAGGCGCTGTTCGTCGCACTGCATGTCGGCGTCTTCACCCGGCTGTCCGAAGGACCCAAATCCGCCGCCGAGCTGGCGCGGGAGGCCGGCGTGCGCGAGAACCGCATGACCACGCTGCTCACCGCGCTCAACTCCATCGGCCTGCTGGTGCGGGAGGGTTCGGCCTTCGCCAACTCGCCCGGCGCGCAGGCCTTTCTGGTCCAGGGCGCGAAGTACGACTTCGGCGACTATCTGCGCTTCCAGATCGACCGTCAGATGTTCCCGTTCATGCAGGGCCTCGAGGCCGTCGTGAAGGACGACATGGAGCCCGAACAGATCGATTCCTACGCCCGCTGGATGGACGACCCGGAGGAGGCGCGTCTCTATTCCGAGAGCCAGCATTCCGGCTCGATCGGCCCGGCCCGTACGCTTGCCCGCATGGTCGACCTGTCGGAGGCGAAAAGCCTGCTCGACGTCGCCGGCGGCACCGGCGCCTTCGCCATCGAACTCTGCCGCGCCTGGCCGAACCTGAAAGTCACCATCCTCGACTTCCCGAACGTGGTGAAGCTGGGCGAGACCTTCGTCGCCGAGGCCGGCCTGTCGGACCGCATCGACTTCATCCCCGGCAATGCGCTGGAGACCGAATGGCCGGAGGGCCAGGACGCGCTGATCATGTCGTATCTGTTCAACGGCGTCCCCGGCGAGTCGATCCCCGACCTGGCGCGCCACGCGTACCGCGTCCTCAACCCGGGCGGGCGCTACATCGTCCACGACTTCATGGTGGAGGACGACCGCTCCGGCCCGACGCTGGCGGCGCTCTGGCAGCTGCAGCACATGGCCTTCACCCCGGCGGCGAAGTCGATCACACCCGACTGGGTCAGCGGCGTGATGGAGGGTGCGGGCTTTACCGGCATCCGCGTCGAGGAGCTGATTCCGGCCATGACCAAGGTCGTGATGGCGACCAGGCCGAAGGACTGACCGGCGGCGATCCGGCGCGTCCCCGCCGGCGTATCGCAGAGGCCCCTTCGCTTCACGCTTGAGCGCGGCAGCCGAGGGGCATAGATACGCCAGCGAGGAAACGCCGGAAGAAAAGGTCAGCCGCCATGTCCGACTACACCGCGCCCGTGCGCGACATGCGCTTCGTCCTGAACCACGTGGTGGATCTCAAGGCGCTCTCGGAACTGCCCGGCTACGACCATGCCGAGCCGGATCTGGTCGACGCCATCCTCGAGGAAGGCGCGAAGTTCGCCGGCGGCGTGCTGGCGCCCATCAACTGGGCCGGCGACCAGGAGGGCGCGAAGCTGGAGAACGGGGTCGTCCGAACCGCGCCGGGCTTTGCCGACGCCTACCGCCAGTTCTCGCAAGGCGGCTGGAACGGCGTGCCCTTCGATCCGGAGCTAGGCGGCGGCGGCCTGCCCTGGGCGGTGACCATCCCGCTGACGGAGATGTGGAACGCCGCCAACCTCGCCTTCTCGCTCTGCCCGCTGCTGACCCAGGGCGCCATCGACGCCCTCGAGGCGCACGGCTCCGACGAGCTGAAGGCGAAGTATCTCGAGAAGATGGTCTCCGGCGAGTGGACCGCGACCATGAACCTGACCGAGCCCCAGGCCGGATCGGACGTGGGCGCGCTGCGCACGAAGGCCGAGCCGCGCGGCGACGGCGCCTGGCTGATCCAGGGCCAGAAGATCTTCATCACCTTCGGCGAACACGACATGACCGACAACATCGTCCACCTGGTGCTGGCGCGGACGCCGGGCGCGCCGGAGGGGACGAAGGGCATCAGCCTGTTCCTGGTGCCGAAGTTCTTCGTCAACGACGACGGCACGCTTGGCGAACGCAACGACGTCCGCTGCGCCTCGCTGGAGGAGAAGATCGGCATTCACGGCAGCCCGACCTGCGTCATGTCCTATGGCGACAACGGCCAGTGCGTCGGCTGGATGGTCGGCGAGGAGATGAAGGGCATGCGGGCCATGTTCACCATGATGAACAACGCCCGGCTGTCGGTCGGCGTGCAGGGCGTCGCCATCGCCGACCGCGCCTATCAGCGCGCCGTGCGCTTCGCCCGCGACCGGGTGCAGGGCCGCAGCCTGCGCCCCGGCGGCACGGGCGCCATCATCGACCATGCCGACGTCCGCCGCATGCTGATGACCATGAAGGGCTATTCCGAGGCCGCGCGGGCGATCTGCATCTACAACGCCGAATGCCTCGACTTCGCCCGCCGCCACCCCGACGAGAGCGTGCGCCGGATCCGTCAGGGGATGGCCGAGCTGCTGACCCCGATCTCCAAGGGCTTCGGCACCGATATCGGCGTCGAGATGGCCTCGGTCGGCGTACAGGTGCATGGCGGCATGGGCTTCGTCGAGGAAACCGGCGCCGGCCAGCACTACCGCGACAGCCGCATCCTGCCGATCTACGAGGGCACCAACGGCATCCAGGCCATGGACCTTGTCGGACGCAAGCTGACGCTGAACGGCGGCGAGCCCATGCGCGCGCTGCTGGCCGACATCGTCGCCACCGCCGACATCGCCCAGGGCGCAGGCGACCCCGCCGTGCAGGCGATGGCCGGGCCGCTGGCCGAGGCGGCCGACGCGGCGCGCGAGGCCGGCGAAAAGCTGGCCGCGATGCTGGGGTCCGACATGAACGGGGCCGGCGCGGGCGCCGCGCCGTTCCTCAGGCTGATGGGCCTGACCGTGGGCGGCTGGCTGATGACGAAGGCGGCCATCGCCGCCGCCGACCTCGTCGAGCAGGGCGCGGACGACCGGCCCTTCCTGAAGGCCAAGATCGCCACGGCACACTTCTTCGCCACCCAGATCATGGTCCAGGCCCCGGCGCTCGCCCGCGCCGCCACCGCCGGCGCGGAGCCGCTCTACGCCATCGACGACGACGTGCTGGTGGCCTGACAGGTTGGCGCGCGGGGGATGGTCTGGCCGGCCCGCGCGCCTGCTGAACCGATCGCGTTCATCCCCCTCCCTGCCCTCCCCCTTCCGGAACCTGGCTAGTTCGCGGTCAGGCCGCCGTCGACCACGACCTCCGAACCGGTCATGAATTCCGAAAGGTCGGAGGCGAGGAACAGGATCGCGTTGGCGATGTCGAGGGGCTGGCCCAGCCGCCCGATCGGGTGACGGCTGTGCATCTGGCGGATACGCGCCTCCCGCTCCTCCGGCGGCACGCCGTCGATCAGGTCCTGCATCATCGGCGTCTCGATGATGCCGGGATGGACCGAGTTGACCCGCACCTTCTTGCCCTGCCCGGCCAGTTCCAGCGCCGTGGCCTTGGTCATCAGCCGGACCGCGCCCTTGGACGCGCAGTAGGCCGCCTGGCGCGGCGCGCCGATCAGCCCGGCCACCGAGGAGAGGTTGACGATCGAGCCGCCGCCCGAGTCGTGGATCGCTCCGGCACAGGCCTTGATGCCGAGGAACACGCCCAGGACGTTGATGTCCATGACGCGGCGGAAATCGTCCACGGAGATGTCGGCGATGGTCTTCACCAGCTCGATGCCGGCATTGTTGACCATGATGTGGAGTCCGCCGAAGGCTTCGAGGGTCGCCGTCACGGCGTCGGCCCACTGGTCCTCGTCGACCACGTCATGGGTCAGCGAGATCGCCCGGCCGCCCTGCCCCTCGATCATGCGCGCCGTCTCCTGCGCGGTGGCCGCCTTGATGTCGGTGCAGGCGACCGCCGCGCCGGCCCCGGCCAGCACCGTCGCGGCCTTGCGGCCGATGCCCGAGCCCGCGCCCGTCACCAGGGCCACCCGCCCCGAAAGATCGATTTCCTGCGTCATGGTTGCTGTTCCTCCCCTGCGTTGAATCCGCCCTATTCTACGGCGTTTCGGACTCCATCCGAAGCGTCCCGGCGTTCAGACGGCCAGGTAGCGCCGGCGCAGTTCGGCGTCGGCCATGAAGCCGGCCATCGCGCCCTCATGGGCCAGGGCGCCGTTCTCGATCACCAGGCAGCGTTCGGCGATCTCGGCGGCGAAGCCGAGATTCTGTTCGGCGATCAGCAGCGTCAGCCCCTCCGCCTTCAGCGTCTTCACCGTCTCCACGATGCGCTCCAGCACCACCGGCGCCAGGCCCTCGGCCGGCTCGTCCAGCAGCAGCAGCTTCGGATTGCCGGCCAGCGTCCGCGCGATGGTCAGCATCTGCTGCTCGCCGCCGGACATGCGGCCGGCGCGCCGGCCCTGCATGCGGCCGAGCTCGGGAAAAAGCTCGTAGAGCTTCTCCGCCGGCCAGTGCGGCGCGCCCTCGCGCGGGGCCTGACGGCCGACTTCCAGGTTCTCGGCGACGGTCAGTTCGGGGAAGACCCGCCGCTCCTCGGGCACGTAGCCAAGGCCCAGCCGGGCGATCCGCTGCGGCGCCATGCGCGAGATGTCCGTGCCGTCGAAGCGCAGTGTCTCCGCGGCGCGGCGCACCATGCCGACCAGCGCCTTGATGGTGGTGGACTTGCCCGCGCCGTTGCGGCCCAGCGCGGCCACTGCCTCGCCGCGCGCGATCGCGAAGGAGATGCCGTGGATCACGGTGGCCGGGCCGTAACCGGCGGTGAGATTGGAGACTTCAAGCATCGGCGGCCTTGCCCAGATAGACCCGGCGGACTTCCGGATCGGCCCGGATCTCGTCGACCGCGCCCTCGGCGATCAGCCGCCCGCCGGCCATGACCATGACCCGGTCGGCATGGCCGAAGACGGCGTCCATGTCGTGCTCGGTGAACAGCAGCGCCACGCCCTCTTCGGCGACGATGCGGCTGACCCGGTCCATCAGCGCCGCGCGTTCGCCCGCGGCCATGCCCGCCGTCGGTTCGTCCATGAACAGGATCTTCGGCTCGCCCGACAGCGCCAGCGCCAGGTCGAGGCGCTTCACGTCGCCATAGGGCAGCGCCGTCACCGGCCGGTCGATCGCGCCGGCCAGCTCGACGCGGCGGAGCAGATCCAGCACGCGCTCCCGGTCGGCGGGCCGGCGGCTGAAGGAGTACATGCGCCCGTCGGCCACCGCCAGCGCCGTGCCCGCCGCCTCGCCCACGGTCATGGACTGGAAGCTCTGGGCGATCTGGAAGGTGCGGCCGATGCCCAGGCGGACCAGCTCGCGTGGCTTGCGCCCGGTGATCACCCGTCCGTCAAGGCGTACTTCGCCCCGATCAGCCTTCAATTGGCCGTTCAGAAGGTTGAAACAGGTGGTCTTTCCTGCGCCGTTCGGGCCGATCAGGGCCACGCGCTCGCCCGCCCCGACGCGGAAGCCGACGCCATCGACGGCGGCCACGCCGCCGAACGACCGGGCCAGATCGATGACTTCCAGCAGCGCGCTCATGCCGCCGGCCGCCGCCGCAGGCGCCTGGCCAGCCCGGTCAGCTGCGGGTAGAGCCCGGTCATGCCGCCCGGCGCGGCGATGGCGATCAGCAGGATCAGCCCGCCCAGGAAGGCGCGCCAGAACTGGAACTGGTTCAGCGAGTCCTCGAGATAGCGGAAGGTGCCGGCGCCGATCAGCGCGCCGACCAGATGGTCGACGCCGCCCAGCAGGACGACGACCAGCGCGTCGATGGATTGCGGGATCGCCGCGGCGTCGGGGAAGACGCTGCCTTTCTGATAGACGAACATGCCGCCGGCCAGACCCGCCAGCATCCCCGCCAGCGTGAAGGCGAACCATTTCTGGCGGCGGACGTCGACGCCGATCGCCTCGGCGCGGAGCGGGGCGTCGCGCCCGGCGCGCAGCGCCATGCCGAAAGGCGCGCTCGCCGCCCGGCGCAGGATCGCCACCACGATCACGCCGCCGGCGAGGGCGAGATAGTAGTAGGCGTCGTTCGACGAAGCCCAGGACGCCGGCCAGATGCCGGTCAGGCCGTCGTCGCCGCCGGTATATTCCTGCATCTGCACCGCCGCGGCCCAGACGATCTGCGCCGCCGCCAGCGTCAGCATGGCCAGATAGACCCCGGTCAGGCGCACGCAGAACCAGCCGAACAGCAGCGCAGCCACACCGGCCGCGACCGGCGCCGCGGCCAGCCCGCCGATCATGCCGACGCCGAAATGATGGCTGAGCAGGGCCGCGCCATAGGCCCCAGCGCCGAAATAGGCGGCGTGGCCGAAACTGACCATGCCGCCCGGCCCCATCAGGAACTGCAGGCTGGCGGCGAAGACGCCAAGGACGACGATGTCGGTCGCCAGCACCACCAGGAAGTCGCCGACAAACAGCGGCAGCACCGCGAAGCCCGCCAGCACGATGAGCCAGCCCCGCCCGGACAGCGCGCCCATGCGCACCTCGGGCGGCGGATGGCTCTCGGGCGCGGACGGCGGCCGGCCCAGCAGACCGTAGGGGCGGATGACAAGCACCACGGCCATGGCGGCGAAGGCGACGATCAGCGTGATCTCGGGCAGGATCAGGATGCCGAAGGCGTTCAGCATGGCGATCAGCACCGCGGCCAGCCAGGCGCCCAGGATCGAGCCCATGCCGCCTACGACGGTGACCACGAAGACTTCGGCGATGATGGCGAGATCCATGCCCTGGGCGACCGATTCGCGCGGGATCTGCAGCGCGCCGCCCAGGCCCGCCAGCCCCGATCCGAGACAGAACACGGCGGTGAACAGCCGCGCCTGGTTGACGCCCAGCGCCGCGGCCATCTCCCGGTCCTGGGTGGCGGCGCGGACCAGGACGCCGAAGCGCGTGCGTTCGAACACCAGCCACAGCACGCCCAGCGCCAGCGGCCCCATGGCGATCAGGAACAGGTCGTATTCCGGCACCGGCTCGCCGAAGATCCGCACCACGCTGTCCAGACCCGGCGCACGCGGCCCGAAACGGTCGGCCGAACCCCATATGGCCAGCGCCACGTCCTGCAGGATGAGCACGATGGCGAAGGTGGCGACCAGCTGGAACATCTCCGGCGCACGGTAGACGCGGCGCAGCGCAGTGAATTCGATCAGCCCGCCCACCGCGGCGATGATCAGCGCCGTCAGCGGCAGGGCGAGCCAGAAGCCCACCTCCTTGCCGAACAGGCCGATGATGTCCAGGGCGACATAGGCCCCCAGCATGTAGAGCGTGCCGTGGGCGAAGTTGACGATGCGCGTGACGCCGAAAATCAGGCTGAGCCCGGCCGCGACCAGAAACAGAGACGAGGCGCTGGCCAGGCCCGTCAGCGCTTGCGCGAAGTAGAATCCCATGGGCCGGAAGTAGGCGCGAGGCGGCGCGGAGGGTCAAGCCGCTTGGCCGGCCGAGGCCCTTTCCCGGGCATACCCCCGGCGGTCCGGATCGTGTAACGCTGTGGCGCCGGGCCACGGAGCGGGAGGAACGCCGCATGCAGACCGCCGCCGCCTATCTGGGCGCCGCCATCGCCGAGATCGCCGGATGCTTCGCCTTCTGGGCCTGGCTGAAGCTGGACAAGCCGGTCTGGTGGATCGGTCCCGGCCTGGTCTCGCTGGCCCTGTTCGCCTGGCTGCTGACCCTGGCCGACAGCGCCGCGGCCGGCCGCGCCTACGCCGCCTATGGCGGGGTCTACATCGCCGCCTCGCTGGCCTGGCTGTGGCTGGTCGAGGGAGTGCGGCCCGACCGCTGGGACCTGATCGGCGTGACGCTCTGCCTCGCCGGCGCGGCGGTGATCATCGCCGGCCCCCGGCCGGTGGGCTGACCAATTCGGCAAGCGAAGAAATGCCAGCTTCGCTTCGTCGTCATGCCCGCCTCCGTGCGGGCATCCGGTTAATCGTCCGACTCGCGGCGAAGCCGCTCCGGACCCCCGCACAGGACGGGGGTGAGACGGTGAGCGAGTGCCGCTTCCGCGAAAAGACGGATCGGGGGCCCGGAGCCGCCTCAGGCGGCTTCCGAGCGGGTTTCGTCCATCTGGTCGGGGTGACAGCCGGCGCGCTTCAGCTCCGGTCCCAGCCGGCCGGCCAGCCACATGAAGTACATGCGGAAATCGCTGACCAGCGACCAGAAGGGATAGCGGAAGGTCGCCGGGCGGTTCTTCTCGACGAAGAAGTGCGCGAACCAGGCCGGCGCGTAGCCGGCCACGACCGCCGCCAGCAGATACCACGGGTTCAGGGTCAGCGCGGCGGCGAGCAGGAACAGGATCGACAGCGTCGTGCCGACATAGTGAATGCCGCGGGTCGCGGGCAAGCTGTGCTGGTTCAGATAGAAGGGCCAGAACTGGCGGTATGACGTCGGATGCGTCGTCAAGCTGAAGCCTCCGGAATGCGACAATCTGGGCGACCATGGTTGTTGACGTTTACGTAAGCGTCAACTACATCTCTGCGCAACCGGCCCCGACCCGGGGCGCCAGCGATCAAGGCAGAGACTACACAAATATGACCGATACGGAAAGATACAGCATCCGCGAGCTGTCGGATGAATTCGACGTGACCCCGCGGACGCTCCGCTTCTATGAGGACAAGGGGCTGCTCGGCCCGGAACGCAAGGGCCTGCAGCGTATCTACGACCGCCGCGACAAGGCCCGGCTGGCGCTGATCCTGCGCGGCAAGCGGCTCGGCTTCAGCCTGGCGGAGATCCGCGACTGGCTGAACCTCTACGAGCTGCGGGACGGCCAGGTGGCCCAGGCGCAGATGCTGCTCGCCGCCTCCCGCGAGCGCATGACCGCCCTGGTGCAGCAGCGCGAGGACATCGAGGCGACGATCCGGGAGCTGGACGAACAGATGAAGTTCGTCCGCGACTGGCTGGCCGAACGCGGCCTGCCGGCCGAGGAGCAGCCGGCGGAAGCCGCCGACTGACGACGCGATCCGCTGGCGCGCCCGGCCGGAGGAACGGCCGGGGCCGCCGGCCCAGAAGAAACCCGACCGGGAGCGACAGAAATCATGAAGAACGTGGTCATCGCGGGCTATCAGCGCTCGCCTTTCACCTTCGCGAGCAAGGGCGGCCTGGCCAAGGTCCGCCCCGACGAGACGGCGGCCCAGGTGGTCAAGGCGCTGGTCGAGAAGTCCGGCGTCAACCCCGACGACCTGGAGGACCTGATCCTCGGCTGCGCCTTCCCCGAAGGCGAGCAGGGCCTGAACGTGGCGCGGCTGGTCTGCTTCCTGGCCGGCCTGCCGCAGTCGATCGGCGCCACCACCGTCAACCGCTTCTGCGGCTCCTCCATGACCTCGGTGCACATGGCGGCCGGCGCCATCCAGATGGGCGCGGGCGACGCCTTCATCTGCGCCGGCGTGGAAAGCATGACCCGCGTGCCGATGCCGGGCTTCAACCCGATGCCGCATCCGGGCCTGTACCAGAACTATCCGGAAGCCTATATCGGCATGGGCATCACCGCCGAGAACCTGGCGAAGAAGTTCTCCATCTCCCGCGACGAGCAGGAGGAGATGGCCGTCGAGAGCCACAGGCGCGCCGCCGAGGCGCAGCAGGCCGGCCGCTTCGATGACGAGATCGTCGCCATCACCGACCGCAACAACCGCGTCGAGGCCGACGGCTGCATCCGCCCCGGCGCCACCAAGACCGACCTGGAGGGACTGAAGCCCGCGTTCGACCAGTCGGGCACGGTAACCGCCGGCACCTCCTCGCCGCTGACCGACGGCTGCGCGGCGGTGCTGGTGTGCTCCGAGGAATACGCCGACGCCAACGGCCTGGAGAAGCTGGCCCGCATCCGCTCCGTCGCCGTCGCCGGCTGCGCGCCGGAGGTCATGGGCATCGGCCCGGTCCCGGCCACGGAGAAGGCGCTGAAACGCGCCGGCCTGACCGTCAAGGACCTGGACATCATCGAGCTCAACGAGGCCTTCGCGGCCCAGGCGATCTCCGTCCTGCGCGAGACCGAGATCGACTTCGGCAAGACCAACCTCGACGGCGGCGCCATCGCGCTGGGCCATCCGCTGGGCGCCACCGGCGCGCGCATCACCGGCAAGGCCGCGGCGCTGCTGAAGCGCGAGGGCAAGGAGCTGGCGCTGGCCACCCAGTGCATCGGCGGCGGCCAGGGCATCGCGACGGTGCTGGAGGCCTGCTGAGATGACGGAGATCAACAAGGTCGCCGTCATCGGCGCCGGCGTCATGGGCGCGGGCATCGCCGCCCATGTCGCCAATGCCGGCATTCCGGTCGTGCTGCTGGACATCGTGCCCGAGGGCGCCGACGACCGCTCCTTCATCGCGAAGACGGCCGTGGAGCGCATGCTGAAGACCAATCCCGCGCCGTTCATGCACAGGAAGAACGCGCGGCTGATCGAGACCGGCAATCTGGAGGACAATCTCGATCTCGTCGCCGACTGCGACTGGATCTGCGAGGCGATCGTCGAGAACCCGAAGATCAAGCGCGACCTCTATGCGCGGCTCGACAAGGTGCGCAAGGCCGGCTCCGTCGTCACCTCCAACACCTCGACCATTCCGCTGGAGGTGCTGACCGAGGGGCTGGGCGAGGGTTTCGCGCAGGACTTCGCCATCACCCACTTCTTCAACCCGCCGCGCTACATGCGCCTGCTGGAGGTGGTGAAGGGGCCGCGGACCCGCGACGACGCCTATGCCGCGCTGAAGGCATTCGGCGATGTCCGGCTGGGCAAGGAAGTCATCGAGTGCAAGGACACGCCGGGCTTCATCGGCAACCGCATCGGCATCTTCTGGTCCACGGTCGCCACCCGCCAGGCCTATGACATGGGCCTGACCGTCGAGGAGGCGGACAGCATCGTCGGCCGGCCCACGGGCGTGCCCAAGACCGGCATCTTCGGCCTGGGCGACCTGACCGGCATCGACCTCGGCCCCCACGTCATTGCCTCCATGATCGACCTGGTGCCCGCCGAGGATCCGCTGCACGACTTCGTCAGCCAGGATCACCCGCTGACGAAGCTGACGGCGAAGATGATCGAGGAGGGCTATACCGGCCGCAAGGGCAAGGGCGGCTTCTACCGCCGCGTCAGGCAGGACGGCCGCACCATCAAGGAGACCATCGACCTGCGCAGCGGCGAATACCGCCCGACGCAGAAGGCGGATTTCGAAAGCGCGAAGGCGGCGAAGAAGGGCCTCCGCGCCCTGGTCGAGCATCCCGACAAGGGCGGCCAGTACGCCTGGGCGGTGCTCAGCCACGTGCTGAGCTATTCGGCGGCGCTGGCCGAGGAGATCGCCGCCGACATCCGCTCCGTCGATCTGGCGATGAAGACGGGCTACGCCTGGAAGTGGGGCCCGTTCGAGATGATCGACATGCTCGACGCGGGCTGGCTGGCCGACAGGCTGGCCGGGGAGGGCCGGCCGGTGCCGGCGCTGCTGGAGGCCGCGCGCGGCAGGAGCTTCTACCGGGAGGAGGGCGAGAAGCTCTCCATCCTGGGTTTCGACGGCGAATACCGCGACGTCGACCTGCCCGAGGGCGTCTGGATGCTGGCCGACATCAAACGCGGCCGGCAGCCGGTGAAGTCGAACGCCTCCGCCTCGATCTGGGACGCCGGCGACGGGGTCGCGGTGCTCGAGTTCCACTCCAAGATGAACGCCCTCGACGAAGGCTCGATCGAGATGATCCGGCAGGCGGCGAAGATCGACAAGCTCGGCTTCAGGGCGCTGGTGGTCGGCAACGACGCCGACAATTTCTCCGTCGGCGCCAATGTCGGCGTGGCGCTGTTCGGCGCCAACGCGGCCATGTGGCCCCTGATCGAGAACGGCGTCGCCGAGGGTCAGAAGGCCATGCAGGCGCTGAAGAACAGCCCCTTCCCCGTGGTCGCCGCGCCCGCCGGCATGGCGCTGGGCGGCGGCTGCGAGGTCTGCCTGCACGCCGACGCCATCCAGGCCCATGCCGAGACCTATATCGGACTGGTCGAGGTCGGCGTCGGGCTGCTGCCCGGCTGGGGCGGCTGCAAGGAGCTGACGATCCGCAACATGACCAACACGAAGCGCCCGGGCGGGCCCATGCCGGCCCTCTCGGCCGCCTTCGAGGCGATCAGCACGGCCAAGGTCGCCACCAGCGCCCAGGAAGCCCGCGACATGCAGATCCTGCGCGAGGGCGACGGCATCACCATGAACCGCCGCCGCGTGCTGGCCGACGCGAAGAAGAAGGCGCTGGCGATGGCGGCGGACTACACCCAGCCGGAGCCGATCGTCGTCAACCTGCCGGGACCGACGGCGCTCGCGGCCATGAAGATGGCGGTCGAGGGCTTCTACCTGCAGGGCAAGGCGACCGAGTACGACACGGTGATCGCCGAGCAGGTCGGCCGCGTCCTTTCCGGCGGCGATACCGACATCACCGAGGAGGTGACGGAGAAGAAGCTGCTGGAGCTGGAGCGGGAAGGCTTCATGACGCTGATCCGCAACGAGAAGACGCTGCAGCGGATCGAGCACATGCTGACGAAGAACCGCCCGCTCAGGAACTGACACGCAGTGTCACCCCCGCCCCCCGAACGGGGTCAGGGGCAGGCCTGTGCGGGGGTCCGGTGCGGCGTCGCCGCAAGACTGTTTGATTGCCGGATGCCCGCACAAGGCGGGCATGACGACCCGGCGAAGGCGCGAACCAGGGAGACGAGGAAATGGCGACGTATCAGGCGCCCGTGAACGACTTCAAGTTCCTGCTGCACGAGTTCATCGACCTGCAGCGCTATGCCAACCTGCCCGGCTTCGCCGATGCGACGCCGGACCTGGTGGACGCGATCCTGGAGGAGGGCGCGAAGTTCTTCGAGAACGAGATCCAGCCCCTCAACCAGATCGGCGACCGTCAGGGCTGCACCCGCCATGACGATGGCTCGGTAACAACGCCGGAGGGCTTCAAGGAGGCCTACAAGGCCTATGTCGAGGCCGGCTGGGGCGGTCTGACCGCCGATCCGGAATTCGGCGGCCAGGGCCTGCCCCACGTGCTGGGCTTCGCGGTCTCCGAGATGGCGTCCTCGGCCAACATGGCCTTCTCGATGTATCCCGGCCTCACCCACGGCGCCTACGAGGCGCTGCGCCACTGGGGCTCGGACGAGCAGAAGCAGACCTATCTGCCGAAGCTGGTCTCCGGACAGTGGACCGGCACCATGAACCTGACCGAGCCGCACTGCGGCACTGATCTCGGCATGATGCGCACGAAGGCCGAGCCGCAGGACGACGGCAGCTTCGCGATCACCGGCCAGAAGATCTTCATCTCCGCCGGCGAGCACGACATGTCGGAGAACATCATCCACCTGGTGCTGGCGAAGATTCCCGGCGGCCCGGAGGGCATCAAGGGCGTCAGCCTGTTCCTGGTGCCCAAGTTCATCCCCGACGAAAACGGCGATCCGGGCACGCGCAACGGCGTCGTCTGCGGCTCCATCGAGGAGAAGATGGGCATCCACGGCAACGCCACCTGCGTGCTGAACTATGACGGCGCAACCGGCTGGCTGATCGGGGAGCCCCACAAGGGCATGCGGGCCATGTTCACCATGATGAACGCCGCCCGGCTCGGCGTCGGCATCCAGGGCCTCAGCCAGGCCTCCGTCGCCTACCAGAACGCCGTGTCCTATGCGATCGACCGTATCCAGGGCCGCTCGCTGACCGGCGCGAAGGCGAAGGACAAGCCCGCCGACCCGATCATCGTCCACCCCGACATCCGCCGCATGCTGATGAAGCAGAAGGCCTTCGTCGAGGGCGCCCGGGCGCTGGCGCTCTGGACCGGGCTGATGATCGACTTCGCCGAGAAGCACCCGGACCCGGAGGAGAAGGCGAAGGCCGACGATTTCGCCGCCTTCATCACGCCGGTGGTCAAGGCCTACCTCACCGACATGGGTTTCGAATGCGCGGTCGACGCCATGCAGGTCTATGGCGGCCACGGCTATATCCAGGAATGGGGCATGGAGCAGTTCGTGCGCGACGCCCGCATCGCCCAGATCTACGAGGGCGCCAACGGCATCCAGGCGCTGGACCTGGTCGGACGCAAGCTGCCCGAGGGCATGGGCCGGCTGATGCGCCGCTTCTTCCACCCCGTCGACGCCTTCATCCAGGACAACGCCGGCGACGCCGCCCTGCAGCACTATGTCATGCCGCTGGCGAAGGCCTTCGCCAGGCTGCAGTCGGCGACCGCCGATCTGGGCCCGAAGATGATGGCCAATCCCGACGAGGCCGGCGCGGCGTCCACGGACTATCTGCGCTGCGTGGCGCTGGTCGCCATCGGCTTCATGTGGGCGCAGATCGCGAAGAAGGCGCAGGAGAAGCTCAACGCCGGCGAGGGCGACGCGCAGTTCTACAAGTCCAAGCTGGCGACGGCGCGGTTCTTCATGGACCGCATGCTGCCCGACGTCCACGCCCACGCCGCCAAGGCGGGCGCCGGCGCGGCGACCCTGATGGCGCTGGACGAGGAAGCCTTCGCCGCGTTCTGAAGGCGGGCGGCCGAGCCACCCGAGTCCTGGACGGACCACAGGTCCGATCCGGGAGCCATGCCGGAGCTGGTCCGGGCGCGCCGTCTCCGGCGGAGAGGCTCAGGCGTGGGTCCCGCGCCGCCGCTGCCGCGGTGCGGAGGACGCCGGAGCGCACCGGCCCTCGCCCATCGAGGGGGAGGAAGAACGCCGTTTCAGCCGAGGCGCGTCTTCAGCTCCGCCAGCACGGCCTCGAACATCGCCGGCGTCAGCCGGCCCGTGTTCACGTTGTAGCGCGAGCAGTGATAGCTGTCGGCCAGCAGCAGGCCGTTCGGCAGCTCGTGCACGGCGCCGTGTCCGAAGGGATGGGCCGCGAGCTTCAGCCCGAAGGTCCTGAGCACGGCGTCATGGGCGATGCGGCCCAGCGCCAGCAGCGCGCGGAGCTCCCCCATCGCCGCGATCTCGGCCTCCAGGAAGGGCCGGCAGCTACGGGTTTCCTCGGGCGTCGGCTTGTTCTGCGGCGGCACGCAGCGCACGGCGTTGGTGATGCGGCAGCCTTCCGGACGCAGGCCGTCGCCGGGCCGCGCGCCATACTCGCCGCGGGCAAAACCGGCCCCGATCAGGGAAGGGTAGAGCAGATCCCCGGCATAGTCGCCGGTGAAGGGCCGGCCGGTGCGGTTGGCCCCCTTCAGCCCCGGCGCCAGGCCGACGATCAGCAGCCGCGCGTCCAGCGGTCCGAAGGCCGGCACGGGATCGTTGTGGAAGCCGGGATGGGCGCGCCGGTTGTCGTCGCGGAAAGCCGCCAGACGGGGGCAGCGCCGGCAGTCCGCGGGCGGCTCATGCGCCTCGGGCGCCGCCATCAGCGGACGAGCGGGTCGTCGAATTCGTCGTCGCTGTCGTCATAGTCCGGCTCGGCGGCGTTCCCGTGCCGCTGGCTGAAGTTCTCGCGGCGGTTGCTCACGGGGCGGCCGCCCTCGCGGGCGATCAGGGGCTGCAGGTCGACCAAGTCGACGAACTGGTCGGCCTGGCGGCGCAGTTCGTCGGCGATCATCGGCGGCTGCGTCTTGATGGTGGAGACCACCGTGCAGCGCAGGCCCTTGCGCTGCACCGCCTCCATCACCGAGCGGAAGTCGCCGTCGCCGGAGAACAGGATGGCGTGGTCGATGAATTCGGCCATCTCCAGCATGTCGACGGCCAGCTCGATATCCATGTTGCCCTTGACCTTGCGCCGGCCGTCCTGGCCGACGAACTCCTTGGCGGGCTTGGTCACCATGGTGAAGCCGTTGTAGTCGAGCCAGTCCACCAGCGGCCGCAGCGGCGAATACTCCTGATCCTCCATCAGCGCGGTGTAGTAGAAGGCCCGGACCAGGGTGCCCTGGCGGGCGAATTGCGCGCGCAGCTTGCGGTAGTCGATGTCGAAGCCCAGGGTCCGCGCGGCGGCGTAGAGATTGGCGCCGTCGATGAAGATGGCGACCTTTTCCGTGGGGTATATGCCCAGATCGACCTCTGCCATTTCAAAAATCCCTTCAATGATCTATGCACTGGCCCGGCGGCCCGATCACGACACCGCGGTGCCGCGTACGAACACGCCGGGGACGATGTTCAAAGTTAGTGCTGACATAGGCTGGCGGGGGCGGGAATGCCAGTGATTTCCACTGCCGCGGAGCCGGCGTTTTTCCGCGAAAGGAGAGCCGTTTGATCATCATCGGCCTGGGGGCGAATCTGCCCCATCCGGAACACGGAGCGCCTGCGCGCACGCTGGAGGCCGCGCTGGACGAACTGGCGCTGAGGGGCGTCGGCCACAGCGCCCGCTCGCGCTGGTTCGCCAGCCCGCCCTGGCCCGCGTCGCTCAGCGGCCAGCCCTGGTACGTCAACGGCGCGGCGGCGCTGGAGACCGCACTGGGTCCGGACGAACTGCTGCGCACGCTGCACGAGGTCGAATGGGCCTTCGGGCGGGTGCGGACCGAACGCTGGGCGCCGCGGCGCATCGATCTGGACCTGATCGCCTTTCACGGCGTCAGCGCCCGGGCCTGCGGCGAGCACGGCATCGCCGCCCTGCCCCACCCGCGCATGAGCGAGCGCGCCTTCGTGCTGCTGCCGCTGAAGGACATCGCGCCGGACTGGCGTCATCCGGTCAGCGGACGCCATATCGACGAGATGATCGCGGCCGCCGACCGCTGCGGCGTCGAGCCGCTGGAGGCGCGGGTCGAGAAACACCTTGCGAGCGGGGCCGCGGGCAGCTAAATATCCGCCCTTCTCGGGAATTCTGAATGATCCAACGGAGGCCCCATGGCCCGCGTTACCGTCGAAGACTGCATCGACAAGGTCGACAATCGCTTTGATCTCGTGCTGCTCGCCGCCCAGCGCGCCCGCAGCATCTCCAATGGCGCGGAGATCAAGGTCGAGCGCGACAACGACAAGAACCCTGTCGTCTCGCTGCGCGAGATCGCCGACGACAAGCTGTCGCCGGACGACCTCATGGAACAGCTCATCGCCAGCTACCAGCGCCGCATCGAGCGCGACGAGCCCGAGGAGGACGACCTCGCCGAGCGCATGCGGCGCGAACTCGCCGCCCTGGCCGCGGGCGAATCCACCGAGGGTTGAGCTGACGCCCGCCCCGGGTCATCCGGCGGCGCTGCGCCGGCCGCCGATTCAAGGATAGACTCGCCGTCATGATGCGGCAGATGGAACTGGTGGAGACGGTCCGGGGCTACGACCCCGAGGCCGACGAGGACCTTATCAACAAGGCCTATGTCTTCGCCATGCGCGCCCACGGGGCGCAGAAGCGCGCCTCGGGCGACCCCTATATCAGCCATCCGCTGGAGGTCGCGGGCATCCTGACCCGCTACCGCGTCGACAGCCAGTCGATCGTTACCGCCCTGCTGCACGACACGCTGGAGGACACTCTCGCCACTCGCGAGGAGATCACCGGCCTGTTCGGCGACGAAGTGGCGCGGCTGGTCGACGGCGTCACCAAGCTGTCCAAGGTCGAGCTGGTTTCCGACGAGACCCAGCAGGCGGAGAACTTCCGCAAGCTGCTGCTGGCCATGTCCGACGACATCCGGGTGCTGATGGTGAAGCTGGCCGACCGGCTGCACAACATGCGCACCATCGGCTATCTGAAGCCGGACAAGCGCCGCCGCATCGCCCAGGAAACGATGGAGATCTACGCCCCGCTGGCGGAGCGGGTTGGGCTGAACGAGATCAAGGACGAGCTGCAGGACCTGTCCTTCCAGGTGCTGGAGCCGGATGCCTACGACACGGTGATGGGCCGGCTGCAGAAGCTGCGCGCCCACGCCGGCGACCTGATCCAGCGCATGAAGACCGAATTGGCGCAGAAGCTGTTCGCCGCCGGCCTGAGCGCCGAGGTCACCGGCCGCGAGAAACGGCCCTTCTCCATCTGGCGCAAGCTGGAGCAGAAGAAGATCAGCTTCGAGCAGCTGGCCGACGTCTTCGGCTTCCGCGTCATCGTCACCGATCCGGCGGACTGCTACCGGGCGCTGGGCGCCATCCACCGGGCCTATCCGATGGTGCCCGGCGAGTTCGACGACTACATCTCCACGCCCAAGCGCAACAACTACCAGTCCATCCACACGGTGGTGATCGGCCCGGAGCGCATGCGCACGGAAATCCAGATCCGCTCCCGCGAGATGCACGAGCGCGCCGAATACGGCCTCGCCGCCCACTGGCGCTACAAGACCGGCGGCAAGGGCCACGACCTGCAGACCCAGAAGGAGGAGCGCTGGCTCAAGGAGCTGCTGGAGATCCTCAACGACGCCGCCAGCTTCCGGGAGTTCCTGGAGCACACCAAGCTGAACATGTACGCCGACCAGGTGTTCTGCTTCACGCCCAAGGGCCGGCTGATCCAGCTGCCCCAGGGCGCGACGCCGATCGACTTCGCCTATGCGGTGCACACCGATCTCGGCAATACCTGCGTCGGCGCGAAGGTGAACGGCCAGATCAAGGCGCTGCACACCATTCTGCGCAATGGCGACCAGGTGGAGATCCTGACCTCCAGCGAACAGACCCCGCCGGCATCGTGGGAAAGCGTCGCCGTCACCGGCAAGGCCCGCGCCGCGATCCGGCGCACGCTGCGCCAGAAGACCCGCGCCGAACATCTCAGCGTCGGCAAGCGGCTGCTGCGCACGACCTTCGCCGGCGCCGGCCGCCGCTTCCGGGAGAAGGATCTCGGCAAGGCCCTGCTGACCCTCGGCTTCGGCTCGATCGACGATCTCTACACCGCGATCGGGGAGGGCGTGGTCGCGCCCCGTGACGTGCTGGCCGAGATCTATCCGGCCGAGAAGAAACGCCGCCGGCGCACGAAGCGCAAGGCGGACGCCGCCCGCGAAGGCGCGCTGCCGATCAGGGGGCTGCAGCCGGGGGTCGCGGTGCACTTCTCAGACTGCTGCCACCCGCTGCCCGGCGACCGCATCGTCGGCATCGCCCATCAGGGCCGGGGCATCCACATCCACGTCATCGACTGCGGCAGCCTGGAGCTGGTGCAGGACATGCCGGAGCGCTGGCTGGACACCTCCTGGACCGGCGATACGGAAGACGAGCAGCTCTATGTCGGGCGGATCGAGGCGGAGATGGTGAACCGGCCGGGCATGCTGAGCCGCACAACCGCGGTGATCGCCCAGCACGACGGCAACATCGTCTTCCTGCGCATGACCAAGAGCCAGTCGGACTTCGCCGTGCTGACCCTCGATATCGAGGTCCGCGACGTCCGCCATCTCAACGACATCATCGCCGCGCTGCGCCACGAGCCCGGCATCGACCGGGTGGAGCGCCCGCGCTCCTGATTTCGCCGGCAGGCGCGGCAGCGGGCGGTGCGGCCTGCGACGATCCTTGTGATGGATGGAACGACAGCTTTGCTTCGGCGTCATGCCCGCCATTGTGCGGGCATCCGGTCAGGGCCATAGACTTGCGGCGAAGCCGCTCCGGACCCCCGCACGGCGGCGGGGGTGACAGGTTGTGTGGACAAGTGGCCGGGACAACCCGGCGATCACCGAGCCGCCCACGCCTCCAGCCGGGCCATCCCGGGGCGGCGCAAATCCGGCGCCCCTGGAGCCGCCCGCCCCGCCGGCCCTTCGCCATCCTGCGCAGCGCGGTTTCTTCAGGTGTTCATCGAATCGAAGAAGTCCTGGTTGGTCTTGCTGTCCTTCAGCTTGCCGAGCAGGAACTCCATGGCGTCGGTGACGCCCATGGGCTGCAGGATGCGGCGCAGCACCCACATCTTCGTCAGCGTGCTCTTGTCGACCAGCAGCTCCTCCTTGCGGGTGCCGGAGCGCGTGATGTCGATCGCCGGGAAGGTGCGCTTGTCGGCCAGCTTGCGGTCCAGGATGATCTCGGAGTTGCCGGTGCCCTTGAACTCCTCGAAGATCACCTCGTCCATGCGGCTGCCGGTGTCGATCAGGGCGGTCGCGATGATGGTCAGCGAGCCGCCTTCCTCGATATTGCGCGCGGCGCCGAAGAAGCGCTTCGGGCGCTGCAGGGCGTTGGCATCCACGCCGCCGGTCAGCACCTTGCCCGACGACGGCACCACGGTGTTGTAGGCGCGCGCCAGGCGGGTGATGGAGTCCAGCAGGATGACCACGTCGCGCTTGTGCTCGACCAGGCGCTTGGCCTTCTCGATCACCATTTCCGCGACCTGGACGTGGCGCGCCGCCGGCTCGTCGAAGGTCGACGAGATCACCTCGCCCTGCACGGAGCGGGACATGTCGGTGACTTCCTCGGGCCGTTCGTCGATCAGCAGCACGATCAGGTAGACGTCAGGGTGGTTGGATTCGATGGCGTGGGCGATGTTCTGCATCAGCACCGTCTTGCCCGTGCGCGGCGGCGCAACGATCAGCGCGCGCTGGCCCTTGCCGATCGGGGTGACCAGCTCGATCACCCGGTTGGAAAGATCCTTCTTGGTCGGATCCGCAAACTCCATGTGCAGCCGCTCGTCGGGATAGAGGGGCGTGAGATTGTCGAAGGCGACCTTGTGGCGGACCGCTTCCGGATCCTCGAAGTTGATCTTGGCGACCTTGAGCAGGGCGAAATAGCGCTCGCCGTCCTTGGGCGAGCGGATCTCGCCCTCGACCGTGTCGCCGGTCCTGAGCGAGAAGCGGCGGATCTGGTTGGGACTGACGTAGATGTCGTCGGAGCCGGGCAGATAGTTCGACTCCGCCGAGCGCAGGAATCCGAAACCGTCGGAGAGGGTTTCGAGCACGCCGACGCCGGTGATTTCCTCACCGTCCTCGGCAAGCTGCTTCAGGATCGCGAACTGCATGTCCTGCTTGCGCATGGTGGACGCGTTCTCGATCTCCAGCTCCTCGGCCATCTCGAGGAGTTCGGTGGGCGATTTCGCCTTCAATTCGCGTAGGTTCATGGGTACCGGTCGCAGGAATATGTGATTGAACAGGTGTCCGGACGGACGGACCGCTGAGGTTCCAGATCGTGTCGGCAGTTTCCGGATCAAGCGCCGGCCAGGGAATTGGCCGGTTCTGGAGTGAAGTCGCTTCAGCGGCTGTCCGTTGTTAATACACGGATCGGGCCGGGCCGCAAGATCGAATTCGCGGCGCGGCTCAGTTTTTCAGCCAGATCGCCGCGCTGACATGGCTCTCCAGAAAGGCGGCGTGGGCCGCGAGTTCGGCCTCGGTCGGCGCATGCGGCCTGGGCGCGCGGTAGCGCCGCGCCGGGCCCGCCGCGCCTTCGCCCTGGTCCTCGCCGAAGGTCAGGCCCGCCTGCTTGACCCCCACCAGGTGGTAGTAGACGTCCGCCAGCAGCCGGGAATCGATCAGCGCCCCGTGCAGCGTGCGGTCGGTGTTGTCGACCTCGAAACGCCGGCACAGCGCGTCGAGGCTGTTCGCCGCGCCCGGAAAGCGCTTGCGGGCGATGGCCAGGGTGTCGACCACCCGGTCCATCGGCAGGGGCTCGCGGCCGATCTTGGTCAGCTCCCAGTTCAGGAACTTCATGTCGAAGGCGGCGTTGTGAGCGACGATCGGGGCGCCGTCGACGAAGGCCAGGAATTCTTCGGCGATCTCGGCGAACTTCGGCTTGTCCGCCAGATCGGCGTCGGAGATGCCGTGCACGCGATAGGCGTCGTCGGTCATGGCGCGTTCGGGATTGACGTATTGCTGCCAGGTCCGCCCGGTCCAGACGCGGTCGACCAGTTCCAGACAGCCGATCTCGACGATGCGGTGGCCGTCATTCGGGTCCAGGCCCGTGGTTTCCGTGTCCAGGATGATCTCGCGCATCACCGTACTCTATATCTGGCAGGCGGTAGGGCCCAAGCCTACTACATCCACCCGCCCGATGCCATCACCGCGATTGCGCTTCGCGGCGCAGTTCGGCCACGAGCGCCTTCACCTGGGCGGTCGTTTCATCGTGCGTCACGGCGGTGTCGATGACGTGGTGCGCGCGCTCGCGCTTCTCGTGGTCGGGGGTCTGCCGGGCCAGGATCGCCTCGAACTTCGCCTCGGTCATGTTCGGCCGCGCCAGCACGCGCTCGCGCTGCTGATCTTCCCCGGCACTGACCACCACCACGGCGTCCATGCGCGCCTCGCCGCCGGTCTCGAACAGCAGGGGCACATCGACCACGACGATGTCGTGGCCCGCCGCCTCGCATTCGGCGAAGAAGCGCTGGCGGTGCTGGCCCACCAGCGGATGCACGATCTCCTCCAGATCGCGGATCGCCTCGTCGTCGGCGACGACGCGGTGGCTCAGCTTCTCGCGGTCGACCGCACCGTCGACCACGACGCCGGGAAAGCGTTCGCCGACGGGTTCCACCGCCGCGCCGCCGGGGCTGTAGAGTTCGTGCACCGCGGCGTCGGCATCCCAGACCGGCACGCCCTCGTCGCGGAACATCCCGGCGACGGTGGACTTGCCCATGCCGATGGAGCCGGTGAGACCGACCACGTAGACCATTCAGAGTACCTCCAGCAGATGTCGGCGCAGCGCCGCGTCGACCTCGGGGCGCACGCCGTAGAACGCTTCGAAGGCCGGCGCCGCCTGATGGAGCAGCATGCCCAGCCCGTCCACCGTCTTCAGCCCGCGCCCGCGCGCGGCCGCCAGCAGCGGCGTCTCCAGCGGGACATAGACGATGTCGTGGACCACCGCCTGCGCGGGCAGCGGGGTCAGGTCTATATCCAGCGCCGCCTGTCCGGTCATACCAAGGGATGTGGTGTTGACCAGAAGGGCCGTATCGCTCAGAACCGCCTGCGAAACCGGGTAGGGCTGTACTGTGATGGCGGTATTGCCGAACTCTTCAGCCAGCTTCCTCGCGCTTTCGGGTGTCCTGTTGACCAGGCGTATGTCCGGCGCGCCCGCCTGAACCAACGCATGTAGGGCCGCCCGTGCGGCGCCCCCGGCGCCCATGACGGTAACGGGTCCTACCGCGGGGTCGACGCCGTGCTGGCGCAGATTGGCCATGAAGCCAGGTGCATCGGTATTGCGGCCGAGGATGCGGCCGTCGCGGAAGACCAGCGTGTTCACCGCGCCGATGGCGCGGGCCGCCGCGTCCAGTTCGTCGGCGATCTCGAAGGCGCGGCGCTTGTGGGGCACGGTGACGTTGACGCCCGACAGTCCGGCGGCCGCGAGACCGCGGATCGCCGTCTCGAATGCGGCCGCGGCGACGGGAAAGGGCGCATAGACGCCGTCGACGCCATGGCGGCGCAGCCAGAAGCCGTGCAGCCTGGGCGACAGGCTGTGCTCGACCGGCCAGCCGGTGACGCCGGCCACTCTCGCGGCGCCAGTGGGCGCGCCATCACTCATCCGCGTTCTCCCTCAGCCAGCCCAGCAGCACAAGCAGGGGCAGACCCAGAATATCGTGCCAGCCGCCGTCGATACACTCGAACAGGCGGATGCCGGGACCCTCGACCTGGTAGCCGCCCACGGTCGCCCAGACGCTTTCCGGCGCGGCCTCCAGATAGCTTTCGATCACCGTCTCCGGCAAGGCCCGCATGGTCAGCGCCGGCGCGCTCCGCGTCTCGAAGACGACCGCCCCGTCGCGCGCCAGGACCATGGCCGTCCTCAACACATGGGTGCGGCCGGCCAAGCGGCGGAGGTGGGCGGCGGCGCCATCGCGGTTTCCCGGCTTGGAGAAGATCTCGCCGTCGAGTTCGAGCACCTGGTCGGCGCCGATCACCAGCGCGCCAGGCTGGCGGGCCGAGACCTCCAGCGCCTTGGCGCGGGCCAGCGCGGCGGCGAGAGAGGCCGCGTCGCCGGTCCAACCTGCCTTTACCGCGTCCTCGTCGACCCGCGGCGGATCGATCTCGAACACGAGGCCGGCCTGTTCCAGCATGGCGCGCCGCGTCGCGCTGCCCGAACCCAGCACCAGACGCATGGTCATGAGGCGCGTTCGCCTTCGCGGCGCTGGTAGAGTGTCAATATGGCCGCCGCCGTCTCCTCGATCGACTTGCGCGTCACGTCGATGACCGGCCAGCCATGACGGGCGAAGACGCGCCGCGCGGCCAGCAGCTCCTCCTTCACCCGCTCCTGATCGGCATAGTCGCTGGCGGCCGTGTCCTTCAGCGAAAGCAGGCGGTTGCGGCGGATCTGGCTGAGCCGCTCCGGCGCCGTGGTCAGTCCGACCACCAGCGGCCGGCGCAGGTTTTCCAGCTCGGGCGGCAGGGCGACGCCCGGCACGAAGGGCACGTTGGCGACCTTCAGGCCGCGATTGGCCAGGTACATCGACGTCGGCGTCTTCGACGAGCGCGAGACGCCGACCAGCACGACATCGGCGCGGTCCAGGTCCGCCGCCTGCTGCCCGTCATCGTGGGAGAGCGTGTAGTGCATCGCCTCGATGCGGTCGAAATATTCCTGGTTCATCTCGTGCTGGCTGCCCGGCCGGCCGGTCGTCGCCTCGCCCAGGAACTCGTGCAGGCCCATCATCACCGTATCGAGAGCCGAGATGTGGCGCACGCCGAGACGCCGGCAGCCCTCCTCCAGCGCCGCCCGGGCCTCCGCGTCGACCAGGGTGTAGAGGACCAGCCCCGGCTCCTGCCCGATGCCCGCCAGCACGTTGGCGATCTGCGCCCGATTGCGGATCATCGGCCAGAGATGCTTGACCGGCTGGGCGTTCTCGAACTGCACCACCGCCGCATTGACGATCGTGGTGAGGGTCTCGCCGGTCGCGTCGGAGACGAGGTGCAGATGGAAACGGGTCATGCAGGCAGGCCGGAGTCGATAAGTCGGGTCGATCTGTGGATATCACGGATGACGGCGTCATGCTGGCACGGCTGTCCCGCCAAGGTCCAGTTCCATACAGCATCGCGCCGTCCACCGGTTGCGTTCTCCCACCGACAACCCGGAGGGAGGACAACCGGGCGCCGCGCCGGACCCGCGGGGGACGAAGGGCGCGGGCAAGGCTGCTGTCACCATGCCTGCGATTCCGTCCACCGCTGTGAAGACCGGGGATGAACCGTCGGCCTGACCTCGGCGCCTGTGCATGAATCGGGGACGGATTCGCTCCCCGATATCCACATGGACAACATCATCAACTTCAAGATTCTATATATAATATAAGATAAAGAGAGAAACCGGACCGGGGAGGAGTCCCAGCCATGTCGGCAAAGCCCGAACCGCCATCGACCCAGGACCTGCCGGAGCCCCCTTCGGGCCCGAGCGTCTGGACGGGACGCGAAATGCGCGCCCGGACCGACTGGATCGGCCATATGGATAGGGAGACGCTGTCCCGCCTGGAAGGAAAGGTGGACGCGTTTCTGGCGGGCGGACGGCCGCTGGCCGAGATGACGGCCGCGGACATGGCCGACCCGGCGCTGGAGCGGCTGGTGGGTGGCTGGCGGCATGAGCTGCTGGAGGGCCGGGGCTTCCTGCTGGTCCGTGGAATGCCGGTCGGGGAATGGGCCCACGAGAAGACGGCCGCGGCATATTTCGGGCTGGGGCTGCTGATGGGCGCGCCGCGCAGCCAGAACGCCGCCGGTCACCTGCTGGGCCATGTGCGCGACCTGGGCCTGTCGACGGACGATCCGCGGGTGCGCATCTATCAGACGACCGAGCGCCAGACCTTCCATACCGACAGCTGCGATGTCGTCGGGCTGCTGTGTCTCAAGACTGCCAGGACAGGCGGCGAGTCGGCGATCGTCAGCTCCATGGCGATCTACCGGGAGATGTATGAGAGCCGGCCCGACCTGCTGGCGCAGCTCTTCCACAGCTTTCCGACCGACCGCCGGGGCGAGATCCCGCCGGGCAAGGGCCCGTATTTCGAGATTCCGGTATTCAATCATTACCGGGGTCATCTCTCGGCGATCTACGCCCGGCGCTACATCACCTCGGCGCAGAAGTTCGACCATGCACGGCGTCTGACGCCGCTGGAAATCGAGGCGCTGGATGAGTTCGACCGGCTGGCCAACGATCCGGAGATGAACCTGAAGATGGAGTTCCGCCCGGGCGACATGCAGTTCCTGCACAATCACACCATCCTGCATGACCGGCTGGCCTACGAAGACTGGCCGGAACCGGCGCGCAAGCGCCATCTGCTGCGCCTCTGGCTGGCCGTGCCCGGTGCGCGGCCCTTGCCTCCGGTCTATGCGGAACGCTATGGCAGCGTGACGGTGGGCGACCGCGGCGGCATTGTCGTCGAGGGCGCCAGCCCCACCGTGCCGCTCCATCCATAGAACACAGGACAACGACGTCCCCCATGACTGACAAACGCTTGCTGCGGGCGCTCGCCGGCGAACCGGTAGACCGGCCGCCCTTCTGGTTCATGCGCCAGGCGGGCCGCTACCTGCCCGAATACCGCGCCACGCGCGAACAGGCCGGGGACTTCCTGGAGCTCTGCTACAACCCGGAGCTGGCCGAGGAAGTGACGCTGCAGCCGATCCGGCGGTTCGGAATGGACGCGGCGATCCTGTTCGCCGACATCCTGCTGCTGCCCCAGGCGCTGGGCCGGGAGGTCGCCTTCAGGGCCGGCGAGGGACCGGTGCTGGAGCCGCTGACCCGCACCGAGGATATCCCGGAGATGAATGCCGGCCGGCTGCACGATCATCTGGGCCCGGTCTACGAGACCGTTGGGCGGCTGTCGAACTCCCTGCCCGCCGACGTCGCGCTGATCGGCTTCGCCGGCGCGCCCTGGACGGTCGCCACCTACATGGTCGAAGGCGGCTCGTCGAAGGATTACGCGGCGGTGAAGGGCTGGGCCTTTGCCGACGGGGAAGGATTCGGACGGCTGATCGACGTGCTGACCGAAGCCACCGGCGCCTATCTGAAGCAGCAGATCCGCGCCGGCGCCGAAGTGGTGCAGATCTTCGACACCTGGGCCGGCGCCCTGCCCGCCGCCTGGCTGGAGCCGCTGGTCTTCGGGCCGCTCCGCCGTATCGTCGCCGACATTCACGAGAGCTTTCCCGACGTGCCGGTGATCGGCTTTCCGCGCGGCATCGGCGCGGCGGCCGAACGTGCGGCCGAGATCGAGGGACTCGCCGGGCTTTCGGTCGACTGGGCGACCGATCCCCGCTGGGCGGCGGAACGGCTGCAGCCGCACCTGACCGTGCAGGGCAATCTGGACCCGCGCCTGGTGGTGGTGGGCGGGGAGCCCATGCGGGCGGCGGCGCGCGACATTCTCCGGGCGCTTGCAAAAGGGCCGTTCATCTTCAACCTCGGCCACGGTATCGTGCCGGAGACCCCGCCCGAGCATGTCGGCGAACTCTCCGATCTGGTCCGCAACTGGAAGGCCGAGTGAATGGAAGACTACTACATCTGGTTCAAGGCGCTGCACCTGCTCGCGGTGATCGCCTGGATGGCCGGCATGCTCTACCTGCCCCGGCTCTACGTCTATCACGCCGACGCCGAGCCCGGCTCCGACAAGTCCGAGACCTTCAAGGTGATGGAGCGGCGCCTGCTGCGCGGCATCATGAATCCGGCGATGATCGCCACCTGGACCTTCGGTCTGCTGATGCTCTATGTCGGCTTCACCAACGAGTTCCTGACCATGGCCGACGGCTGGCTGCACGTGAAACTGCTGCTGGTCATCGTCATGAGCGGCCTGCACGGCATGCTCTCGGCCTGGCGCAAGGACTTCGCCGTCGACCGCAACCGCCGCTCAGCCAATTTCTACCGGATCATGAACGAGATCCCGACCGTCGCCCTGATCGTCATCGTCATCATGGCGATCGTGAAGCCGTTCTGAGCGGCCGGTCGGGCAGCAAGAATCCGGTCCTTGCCGCCGGCGAGGCCAGCCGCGCGCCGGAATAGAGGCGGGATACGGCGTCCTTCGTCAGCAGATCCGGATTGGCGTCGGCGAACGCGGCGAAGCTGTCATGGCCGCCTGACTGCATCCGCTCCGCGATCAGGCTGAGAAAGGCCACGGTGATGGTGGCGTTGTACTTCTCCGGCGCGCCGGCCGCCGCCGCAAGGGCGCGGATACCGGCGCCATAGCGGGCGACCGCGTCGGTGAAGTCGTCGCGGCGGAGCATGGCCCAGGCCACGGCGAGGTGTTCGGCATGGCCGAAACGGCGATTGTCGAGCGCCCGCGCCTCGAAGGCCGCAAGCAGTTCGTCCGCGTCGAGGTTCATGGCCGCGGTCCCGGTTCGCTCAGGCGGTGGCTGTCCGCGGCCCCCAGGTCGAGATCATAGACGTCCTTGAGCTGCGCGATCTTGGCCAGCGTGGCGTCGGAGAAGGGCGCCTTGCCCTCCATCGCGTGCAGACAGACGCCTTCCAGCAGGTCGCCGAGCGAGATGTCGAGATGCTCCGCCAGGCCCTTCAGCACCTTGACCAGGCGCTTTTCCATGCGGACGCCGGTCTGTATCCGTTCGATCTGTCTGTCCATGATCCTACCTTGGTACCAAGGTAGAAAAACGTCAAGTGGCCATGGCGGTCAGGTCCGTCCCGCGCGGTCCAGCATGGCCCGGAGCAGGACATTGCCGCCGGCGTGAATCCATTCCGGTTTCGCGTCCTCGATCTCGTTGTGGCTGATGCCGTCGATGCAGGGGATGAAGATCATGGCGGTGGGCGCGACGCGGCTGATGTTGCAGGCGTCATGGCCCGCGCCCGAGACGATGGCGCGCGAGGAATAGCCCAGCGCTTCCGCGCCCTTGCGCACCGCCTCGACGCAGGCCGGATCGAAGGGCAGGGGCGCCAGGTCCATGATCTGCTCGATCGTCGTCCCGACGCGGCTGCGTTCGGCGATTTCCGCCACGCCGGCCCGCATTTCCCGGTCCATGGCCGCCAGTTCGTCCGGATCCGGATGGCGGAAGTCGATGGTCATGAAGACCCGGCCGGGGATGACGTTGCGGCTGTTGGGATGGACGTTCAGCATGCCGACGGTGGCGCAGCCGGTGGGCGCGTGATCCAGACCGATGCGGTTGACCAGATCGACGATCCGGGCGGCGCCCAGCAGCGCGTCGCGGCGCACCGGCATGGGCGTCGGACCGGCATGGCTTTCCTGGCCCTCGATCTCCAGCTCGTACCATTTCTGGCCCTGGGCGCCGGTGACGACGCCGATGGTGACGTCCTCGGCCTCCAGAATCGGTCCCTGTTCGATATGGGTTTCGAAGAAGGCGTGAATCTCCCGCCCGCCGCAGGGCTCCGCGCCGGCATAGCCGATGCGTTCCAGTTCCTCGCCGATGGTGCGGCCGTCCTGGTCGGCGCAGGCCAGGCCGTAGTCCAGGTCGAAGACGCCGGCGAAGACACCCGAGGCGATCATCGACGGCGCGAAGCGGCTGCCTTCCTCGTTGGTCCAGACGGCGACCTCCACCGGGCGCTCGGTCTCGATCTCCAGGTCGTTGAGCGTGCGCACCACCTCGAGCCCGGCGAGGACGCCGTAGACCCCGTCGAAGCGGCCGCCCGTCGGCTGGGTGTCGAGATGGCTGCCGGTCATCACCGGCGCCAGGCTGTCGTCGCGGCCGGGACGGCGGGCGAAGATGTTGCCCATGCGGTCGACGCGGATCGAACAGCCGGCCTCTTCGCACCAGCGCACGAACAGGTCGCGCCCCTCCCGGTCGAGATCGGTCAGCGCCAGGCGGCAGTTGCCGCCTTTCTCGGTGGCGCCGATCTTCGCCATCTCCATCAGGCTGTCCCACAGCCGGTCGCCATCGATGCCGAGATTGTGTCCTTCGACCATGGTTTCGCGCCTCCCTGTCGCCGCCGCCCTGCGTCACGATGCCAACGCGCGGGCCCGGGCCCCGACGTTATCTAATGAAGGGTGTATTCCGGAAGGGAAACCATGGCGATACTGAAGATCGCGAAGATGGGCCATCCCGTGTTGCGGCAGGTCGCCGAGCCGGTGGAAGATCCCACGGCGCCGGAGATCCTGCGCCTGGTGGGCGACATGATGGCCACGCTGGAGGACATCGCCGGCGCCGGCCTCGCCGCGCCGCAGGTGCATGTGTCGAAGCGCGTGGTCATGTTCCACGTGCCGCCGGGCCGGGGCGATCCGGAGACCGTCCCCTTCACCGTGCTGGTCAATCCCCGGATCGAGGTTCTGACGGACGAGACCGAGGCAGGCTGGGAAGGCTGCCTTTCGGTGCCCGGCCTGCGCGGTCTGGTGTCCAGGCCCGCATACATCCGCTATTCGGGTTTCGGCGTAGACGGACAGAGGATCGAGCGCGAGGCGAAGGGCTTTCACGCCCGCGTCGTCCAGCACGAATGCGACCACCTGGACGGCGTGCTCTATCCCCAGCGCATGGACGACCTGAGCCGGCTGATCTTCGAGAGCGAATTCCGCCACCACCTGGAGGAGGCGACGACATGAGCGAGACCACCGCACCGGATCCGCAGGCCGACATCGAAGCCATGCGCGACAGGCTGCTGGAAGCGGCCCTGCCGCACGCGGCCTTCGACGGCTGGACGGAGCAGACCCTGCGCCGCGCCGCAGAGGATGCGGAGATGACGCCGCTTGATGTCTACCGGGCCTTTCCCGAAGGCTCGGAAGGCCTGCTGGATCACTTCATGGCGCGCGCCGACGAGCAGATGGTGCGCGATGTCCTGGCGCTCGATCTGGATCAGATGCGCATCCGCGACAGGATCACGGCCGCCGTGCGGCTCCGGCTGGAGCGGGCGGCGCCGCACAAGGAGGCCGTGCGCCGCGGCCTCTCCCATCTGGGGCTGCCGCACCGCGGTCCGCGGGCCATGCGCGCGCTCTACCGCACCGTCGACCTGATGTGGCGCGCGATCGGCGACACCTCGACCGACTTCAACTTCTATTCCAAGCGCGCCCTGCTGGCCGGGGTCTACGGCTCGACCCTGCTCTACTGGCTGAACGACAGCTCCGCCGGGCACGAGCGCACCTGGGGCTTTCTCGACCGCCGCATCGGCGACGTGATGAAGTTCGAGAAGGCCAAGGCGCGGCTCAGGAACGCCGGCGTCCGGCTGCCCAGTCCGGCGCGCATCGGCCGCCGCATCGCCGAACGCCGGAACAGCCCCTTCCGGGTCTAGGGAGAAATTTTCTTCCTGACTCTGCCGCCCTTGGACTCGATCCAAGGGCCCAGCGGACCGATGGACTGGGTCCCGGGGTCAAGCCCCAGGACGCCACATTTTTCGTTGATCCGCCTCAGACCCCGCCGATCAGCGTCTTCAGGTCCTTTTCGGGCCGGGCGCCGTAATGACTGATGACCTCGGCCGCCGCGATGGCGCCGAGACGGCCGCAGTCGGCCAGGCCGCGGCCCGCGGTGTAGCCGAAGAGGAAGCCGGCGGCGAACAGGTCGCCCGCGCCAGTGGAGTCGACCAGCATGTCGGGCTTGCTGGCGCTGATCACCAGCGGTTCGCCCTCGGAGACGATGACGCAGCCCTTCTCGGAGCGCGTGAGCACGGCCAGATGGGTCTCCTTCTGCACCTGGGCCAGGGCGCTGTCGAAGCTGTCGGTCTCGTAGAGCGACATGATCTCGGCCTCGTTGGCGAACAGGATGTCGACCGGGCCCTTCACCAGCTCCCGGAACTCGGCCCGGTGGCGGTCGACGCAGAAGCTGTCGGAGAGCGTCAGGGCGACCTTGCGGCCCGCGTCCTTGGCGGCGTCCATGGCCTTGCGGAAGGCGGCCTTGGCCGGCTCCGGATCCCACAGATAGCCCTCCAGATAGGTCACCTGGGCGCGGGCGATGATCGCTGGATCGATGTCGTCGGGGCCGAGTTCGGCGCTGGCGCCGAGAAAGGTGTTCATGGTGCGCTGGGCGTCCGGCGTCACCAGGATCAGGCAGCGCGCGGTGGCCGCGCCCGGCTTCGGCGCCGGCGGCTCGAAGGCCACGCCCGAGGCCCGGATGTCGTGGGTGAAGACCTCGCCCAGCTGGTCGTCCTGCACCCGGCCGATGAAGGCGGCCCTGCCGCCCAGCGCGGCGACGCCGACGACGGTGTTGGCCGCCGAGCCGCCCGACATCTCGACGCCGGGGCCCATGTCGCCATAGAGCTTCTTCGCCTGGGATTCGTCGATCAGCTGCATGCCGCCCTTGGGCAGGCCGTGCAGCTCCAGGAACCGGTCGTCCGACTCCGAAAGCACGTCCACGATCGCGTTGCCCAGCGCCACGACGTCCAGATCGGTTCCGTTCATTTCATTCTCCTCTGCGCCTCGTTATCGGGCCCCGGTTTACACGCTCGGGGCCGTGGCGCAAAATCCGCCCCGTCATGAACGAACTCATCCGGCTGTCCGCCAGCGAAGCCGTCGCCCGCCTGAAGGCCGGCGACGTCACCCCCTTGGACCTGATCGACGCGGCCGCCGGACAGATCGCCGCGGCGGACGGCGCCGTCAACGCGCTGCCGACGCTCTGTCTCGACCGCGCGCGGGACCACGCAAAGCGCCTGAAGCACCCCGACGATCCGCCGCCGGGCTATCTCTGGGGTCTGCCGGTGGCGATCAAGGATCTGACCGAGGTCGCCGGCGTCCGCACCACCTTCGGCTCGACCATCTTCGCCGATCACGTGCCGGAACGCTCCGACGCCATGGTCGAGCGTATCGAGGGGCGCGGCGGGGTGGTCGTGGCCAAGGCCAACACGCCCGAATTCGGCGCCGGGGCCCAGACCTTCAACGAGGTCTCCGGCGTGACCCGCAATCCCTGGAACACGGCGATGACGCCGGGCGGCTCCTCGGGCGGGTCCGCGGTGGCGCTGGCGACGGGACAGGTCTGGCTGGCCCAGGGCAGCGACATGGGCGGCAGCCTGCGCATCCCTGCGTCCTTCACCGGCGTGGTCGGCCTGCGCCCCAGCCCCGGACGGGTGCCGCACGGGCCGTCGGCGCTGCCCTTCTTGCCGAACTCGGTCGAGGGGCCCATGGGCCGGACCGTGGGCGACGTGGCGCTGTTCCTCGACACCATGGCCGGGCACATGGCGGTCGACCCGATCTCGCTTCCCGCGCCGGCGACGTCCTTCGCCGCCGCCGCGGCCAACGCCCGGCCGCCGAAGCGCATCGCCTTTTCCATGGACATGGGCATCTCGCCGATCCACCGGGACGTCCGCGCCGCGGTCGAGCCCGCGCTGGCGCATTTCCGGGCCATGGGCACGGAGATCGTGGAATCGGCCGTGGACTTCTCCTGCGCCGAGCCGGTCTTCCAGGTGATCCGCGCGGCCCAGTTCGCCGCCACCCACGGCGACAAGCTGAAGACCCACCGCGATCAGCTGAAGCCGGAGATGGTCTGGAACATCGAGAAGGGCCTGGCGCTCACCGCCGACGAAATCGGCCGTGCCGAGCGGCAGCGGGCGGACCTGTTCCAGCGCTTCCAGGCCCAGTTCGCCGATATCGACCTGTTCGTGACGCCGACGGTCAACACGCCGCCCTTCGACGCGGATACGCGCTATCTGGAAGAACTGGAAGGTGTGGCCTTCGATAGCTACATAAGCTGGCTGATCATGACCTTCGCGCTGACGCTGACCACCTGCCCGGCCATTTCCGTGCCCTGCGGCTTCACCACCGGCGGCCTGCCCGTCGGGCTGCAGCTGGTCGGGCCGCAACGGGGCGAGGCGGCGCTGCTGGCGGGCGCGGCGGTGTTCGAACAGGCCACCGGCCTGGCCGGCGCGACCCCGATCATGCCGCGGGAGCCGGTGGCTTGATTGGCGCCGTCGTCAACGGGGCGGCCAGGGGCTTCCAGCAACTCGCCTCGGATCCGAAGCTGCGCAAGGTGCTGTGGAAGGCGCTCGGGCTGAGCCTGATCGCGGTGGCGGTGACCGCCGCCGCCGCCTGGTTCGCAATCGACTACATCCTCGTCTACTATGTCGGCTCCATTTCCTCCTGGGCGCTGAACCTGATCGAGGGCACCGCCGTGCTCGGCCTGCTGGCGGTGATGTGGATCCTGTTCCCCGCCATCGTCACGGGCATCTGCGGCGTCTTCCTGGACGACGTCGTCACCGCGGTGGAGGCCCGGCACTACCCAGGCGACCCGCCCGGGCAGGAGCCGCCGCTCTGGCCGTCGATCTGGCGCGCCGTGAAATTCACTGTCCTGGTGCTGTCGATCAACATCCTGATCATGCCGTTCTACCTGATCGGCCTGCTGATTCCGCCCATCCTGATCGTCATCTTCCTGGTCAACGGCTGGCTGCTGGGCCGGGAGTATTTCGAACTCGCCGCCTTCCACCATCTGAACGACGACGAGGTGGTGGCGGTGCGGCGCCGCAACGGCACGCCGGTGTTGCTCGGCGGCATCGCCATCGCCGTCGGATTCACCGTGCCCTTCCTGAATCTCATCGTTCCGGTGGTCGGCGCGGCGATGATGGTGCATATTTTCAAGGACCTCGGCAGACGGGGCAGACTTCGCGCGCCATCGGGGGGCGGCCGCGATTGACGGGAACCGTGACGCATCATGTTCAGGAAGAGGGACACGGCCGAGCCCGCGCCGCCGGCCGGGAACGTTTCCGGCCTGCCCGACCGACCGGGTCAGCAGCAGACGATTCCGAAGGCGCCGCCGACAGGGCGGCGCGGCCGGGACGCCGAGGATAGGGAGAGACGCGCCATGGCGGCAGAAGCCAAGACGCTGGTGATCGGCAAGGAAATCCACGTGAAGGGGGAGATCGGCGACTGCGAGCGGTTGCTGATCCATGGCACGGCCGAGGCCACGCTGACCAACTGCCGCAGCTTCGAGATCTCCGAGACCGGCGTGCTGAAGGGCGAGGCCGAAGTGCAGCGCGCCGAGATCATGGGACGCTTCGAGGGCACGCTCAGGGTGCGCGGGCGGCTGACGGTCCGCGCGGGCGGCCGCGCCCACGGCAACATCGCCTATGCCGAGCTGGAGATCGAGCCCGGCGGACGCATCGACGGCGAGATCGAGACCATCGAGCCGGAACTGGTGACCTCGGCGGCGGCGGAATAGCCGCTTGGCCCCACTTCGATCCGCCCTGACGGCCGCCGTCGCCGCGGCCCTGCTTTCGGCCTGCGCGGAACTGGGTCTGCGCGACAGCGCCCCCGCCGCGCCCGAAGCGAAGAAGGCCCCGATCACCCGCTCCGACGATCTGCGCGCGGCGCTGGATGCGCGCAAGCGCCGTCAGGCGGCCCTGCCGGCGGTCGTGACGGCCAGCCCCGATACCGGCGGCGACGATCTGCCCGACGTGACACCGGCGGCGCTGCTGGGCGCGGAAGCCGGTCAGGTGCGCGGCTGGCTCGGCCGGCCCGCCCTGGACTGGCGGGAGGGCGAGCACGCCATGTGGCAGTACGTGACCGACGACTGCGTCATCCACCTGTTCGTCAACGGCCGTAACCTGATCGAGGATGTCTCGCTCGGCCGCCGCGACGGCAGGGGCGCCGAAGGCTGCGAACACGCCATCGCCGAACGGCTGATGGCGGCGAGAGGCCAGGGGTAGGCGCAGCGTCCATCTGCTCGGAGCTACCGGAGTAGGGCGGATGAAGCGCTGTAGGGCTCCTGTATTTCAGGGGATTCGGACAGTGGGTAGGGCGGCGGAGCGGCGAAGTCAGCCCGCCGGGAGGGGCGACGAGGGGCCGCCCGCGCGCGGATTGTCGCTGGGCAGCAGCCGCGCGGGCCGGCCAGACCATCCCCCGCGCGCCATGTGGGGCGCTGTTAAAGAATGAACTTCGACAGGTCGGCGTCCTCGGCCAGCTCGCTGACCTTGTCCTTCACATAGGCGGCGTCGATGTGGACGGTCTCGCCGGCGCGGTCGGAGGCGGTGAAGCTGACCTCCTCCAGCAGCTTTTCCATGATGGTGTGCAGCCGCCGGGCGCCGATGTTCTCGACCGAGTCGTTTACCTGCACCGCCAGATCCGCCAGGGTCTCGATGGCGTCGTCGGTGAACTCCAGCGTGACCTCCTCGGTCGCCATCAGCGCCGTGTACTGGCGGATCAGGCTTGCCTCCGTCTCGGTGAGGATGCGCTGGAAGTCGTTCTTCGTCAGCGGCTTGAGCTCGACGCGGATGGGCAGGCGGCCCTGCAGCTCGGGCAGCAGATCCGACGGCTTGGCGATGTGGAAGGCGCCCGAGGCGATGAACAGGATGTGGTCGGTCTTCACCGCGCCGTGCTTGGTGGAGACGGTGGTGCCCTCGATCAGCGGCAGCAGGTCGCGCTGCACGCCCTCGCGGCTGACGTCGGCGCCCTGGCGGTCGGAGCGGGCGGTGATCTTGTCGATCTCGTCGAGGAAGACGATGCCGTTGTTCTCCACCGACGAGATGGCCTCGGCCGTCAGCGTCTCCTCGTCGAGCAGCTTGTCGGATTCCTCGGCGATCAGGATCTCGTGGGATTCGTCGACCGTCATGCGGCGGGGCTTGGTGCGTCCGCCCATCATCTTGCCGAACATGTCGTTGAGATTGAGCATGCCCATCTGCGCGCCGGGCTGGCCGGGAATGTCGAAGGTCGGCAGGTTCATGCCGCCCTGGTCCTGGACCTGCAGCTCGATCTCCTTGTCGTCGAGCTCGCCATTGCGCAGCTTCTGGCGGAACTTCTCGCGCGTGTCGCGGCTGGCGCTCTCGCCGACCAGCGCGTCGAGCACCCGTTCCTCGGCGGCGAGCTCCGCCCGGGCCTTGACTTCGCGGCGGCGGCGCTCGCGCACCATGACCAGCGCCATCTCCACCAGATCGCGGATCATCTGCTCCACGTCGCGGCCGACATAGCCGACCTCGGTGAACTTGGTGGCCTCGACCTTGATGAAGGGGGCCTCGGCCAGTTTCGCCAGGCGGCGCGAGATCTCGGTCTTGCCGACGCCGGTCGGGCCGATCATCAGGATGTTCTTGGGCAGCACCTCCTCGCGCAGATCCTCGGGCAGCTGCTGACGGCGCCAGCGGTTGCGCAGCGCCACCGCGACGGCCCGCTTGGCCTCGTTCTGGCCGATGATGAAGCGGTCCAGTTCGTGCACGATCTCGCGCGGGGAAAAATTGGCCATGTCGTCCTGTACTCTCGTTGGGGTCCGGAGCGCCGGGGCGGTTCAGCCCTCCACCGTCTCCACGACGACGCTCTCGTTGGTGTAGACGCAGATATCGGCGGCGACCTTCATCGCCCGGCGCGCGATCGCCTCGGCGTCCATGTCGTCGCGGTCGATCAGCGCCCGCGCCGCCGCCAGCGCGTAGTTGCCGCCCGAGCCGATGCCGATCAGCCCGTCCTCGGGCTCGAGGACGTCGCCGGTGCCGGTCAGCACCAGCGAGACGTCGGCGTTGACCACGGCCATCATCGCCTCCAGCCGGCGCAGATAGCGGTCGGTGCGCCAGTCCTTGGCCAGCTCCACCGCGGCGCGCAGCAGCTGGCCGGGGTGCTGCTCCAGGCGCGATTCCAGCCGCTCGAACAGGGTGAAGGCGTCGGCCGTGGCGCCGGCGAAGCCGCCGACGATGTCGCCCTTGCCCAGGCGGCGCACCTTGCGCGCATTGGACTTGATCACGGTGTCGCCGAGCGTGACCTGACCGTCGCCGGCCACCACCACCTTGCCGCCCTTGCGGACCGAAAGGATCGTGGTGCCGTGCCAGAGATTGGAATTGCCGTCGTTCATGGAGTCTCCGCATAGCGCAGGGGCGCGGCCGGGTCGAGCGGTGGATGTATGTCTGCGGTCCCGCGCTTCAAGGCGTCGGCCCTCGGGTCGGCGGCCCGGTCACCCGGCGAGGCTCTCGACGATGCGGAACTTCTGCACCTTGCCCATGGGGTTGCGGGGCAGCTCGGCGGCGATCTCCACCCGGCGCGGCGCCTTGTAGTGGGCCAGATTGGCGCGGCAGTGGGCGATGACGTCCTCGGCCGTCAGCTTCGCCGCGCCGCGCGGCACCACCATTGCCGTGACCATCTCGCCCCAGCGCTCGTCGGGCAGGCCGACCACGGCCGCCTCCAGGATGTCGGGATGTTCGACCAGGATGCGCTCGACCTCGGCGGTGTAGATGTTCTCGCCGCCCGAGATGATCATGTCCTTCTTGCGGTCGACGATGCAGAGCCGTCCGTCCGGCTGCCAGATGCCGATGTCGCCGGACATGACATAGCCGTTCTTCCAGGCCTCGGCGGTGGCCTCGGGGCGGCCGAGATAGCCGGAGAAGTGGGTCACCGACTTCACGCCGACCTCGCCGGGCTCGCCCACGGGGGCGGGGGTGCCGTCTTCGCGGAAGACCTGAACCTCGTTGCCGGCGGTGGGCCAGCCGACGGAATGGGCCAGAAGGGTCGCCTTCTGCTTGACCTCGAAGGTGCACCAGCCGCCTTCTGTCCAGCCATAGGCCTCGGCGATGCGGGCGTTGGCGAACATTTCCATCGCCTGGGTGGTCATCGACAGCGGGCCCGGGGCGCCCGACGAGATCATGAAGCGGAAGGCATGGACCTCCGGCTTGCCGCGGGCCTTCCATTCCTCGGCGATCATGGTGGTCATGGACGGCACCAGGAAGGCGAAGGTGCAGGTCTCCGTCAGCTCGTCCAGCGCCAGCGCCGGGTCGAAATGCTGCATGATCCTGACGCGCGCGCCGATCATCAGCGCCCCCATGGCGAGGCCGGCATAGGAGAGGTGGAAGATCGGCCCCGGCACCAGCATGACGTGGTCGGCGGTGAGCCCGTATTCCCAGCCCCAGCGCATCTGCGCGGTCAGATAGTGATCGTTGGAGTAGAGCGCGCCCTTCGGGAACCCGGTGGTGCCCGAGGTGTAGCCGACGACGCAGTCCTTCGCCCCGAAATCGTGCTCGCCCAGCACCGGCCGGTCGACGCCGGCGGGCGTCTCGACCGTGTCGGCGTCGATCACCTTCGCGCCGGTCCGCGCGCCCGCCTTCTTCGCCGCCTCCAGCCATTCGCCGGCGGCGAGGATGGTTCTGGCGCCCGAATCGGTGATCTGGAAATCGACCTCCGGCTCGGCCAGGCGCGAATTGACCGGCACCGCGGCGTAGCCCAGCCACATGCAGGCGAGATAGCCCAGCACGTGGTCGGCGGCGTTGGGCAGGTAGAGCGCCACCATCGTGCCGTGCGGGCCGGACTCGGCGCCGCGGATGGCCTCGGCCAGGGCCACGATGCGCGGCAGGATCTGGCCATAGGTATAGGTGGGGCCCCCCTGCAGGACCTCGATGGCGGTCCTGTCCGGCTGGCTGATCGAGCGGACGGCGATGGTCTCGGCCACCGTCAGGCGCATGGCGTTCCTCCCCTGAAACCGTGCACTTGCTTTCAACATGATGCCCCGATGCCTATCCTTGTGGCCATGAGTGATTTTTCCGGGCAATCCGCCGCCTCTTCCGGGTCATGCCCGCCTCCGTGCGGGCATCCGGTGGACCAGCGACTTGCGGCGAAGCCGCTCCGGATCCCCGCACAAGGCGGGGGGTGACAGGTGGGTGTGATGACAGAGCGCGGCGATTCAACGGCGGGCGCCGGGCAGCAGGACGGCTTCGCCGTGCTGCAGGGGCGGCTGAAGTCCCTGCCCGAGTCTCCCGGCGTCTACCGCATGCTCAACGACAGGGGCGACGTGCTCTATGTCGGCAAGGCGCGCAACCTGAAGGCGCGGGTGACCAGCTACACGCGGGCGCGGGGACTCTCCATCCGCATCGCCCGCATGGTGCAGATGACCGCCGAGCTGGAGATCATCACCACCCACACGGAAGTCGATGCGCTGCTGCTGGAGGCCAATCTCATCAAGCGGCTGAAGCCGCGCTTCAACATCATCCTGCGCGACGACAAGACCTTTCCCTATATCGAGGTCAACCTGGACCACGATTACCCGATGCTGGTGAAGCACCGCGGCGCGCGGGAGAAGGACCGGGACTATTACGGCCCCTTCGCCAGCGCCACGGCGGTCAACCACACGCTGACGGCGCTGCAGCGCGCCTTTCCCTTAAGGTCCTGTTCCGACGGGGACTTCGCCACCCGCACGCGGCCCTGCCTGCAATACCAGATCAAGCGCTGCCTGGCGCCCTGCGTCGGCTATGTCAGCCAGGAGGACTATGCCGAGCTGGTGGGCGAGGCGCGTGACTTCCTGTCCGGCCGCAGCCAGGCCGTGCGCGACGAGCTGGGCCGCAAGATGCAGCAGGCGGCGGATGCGCTGGAGTTCGAGGACGCGGCCATGTACCGCAACCGGCTCTGGGCGCTGGCGCAGATCCAGCAGAAGCAGGGCGTCAACGTGGAGGGGCTGGAGGAGGCCGACGTCATGGCCGCGGCGGCGGCCGGCGGCCAGACCTGCGTGCAGGTGTTCTTCTACCGGGCGGGGCAGAACTACGGCAACCGCGCCTATTATCCCAGCCATGCGAAGGACGACGAGACCGCCGACGTGCTCGCCGCCTTCGTCGGCCAGTTCTACGATTCCCGGCCCGCGCCCCGGCAGGTGCTGCTGAGCCACGAGGTGGAGAACCAGGAGCTGATCGCCGAGGCGCTGGGCGTCCGCGCGGGACGCAGGGTGCAGCTGCTGACGCCGAAGCGCGGCGGCAAGAAGGAACTGGTCGACCAGGCCATCCGCAACGCCGAGGAGGCGCTGGGCCGCAAGCAGGCGGAGACCCAGGCGCAGACGAAGCTGCTGAAGGGCGTCGCCGAGACCTTCGGGCTGGCAGCCCCGCCGGCGCGCATCGAGGTCTATGACAACAGCCACATCATGGGCACCAACGCGGTCGGCGGCATGATCGTTGCGGGCTCGGAAGGCTTCAGGAAAGCGGCCTACCGCAAGTTCAACATCAAGTCGACGGAACTGACGCCCGGCGACGATTTCGCGATGATGCGGGAGGTGCTGACCCGGCGGCTGCAGCGCCTGAAGAAGGAGCATGCGCGCCGCGACGGCGACTGGCCTGACCTGCTGATCATCGACGGCGGCAAGGGCCAGCTCGGCGTCGCCGAAGCGGTGCTGGAAGAGCTGGCGCTGAAGGACGAGGTCGCCGTGGTCTCGATCGCCAAGGGCGTCGACCGCAATGCCGGCCGCGAGGAGTTCCACGTTCCCGGCAAGACGCCGTTCCGCCTGCCCGAGCGCGATCCGGTGCTCTACTACCTGCAGCGCCTGCGCGACGAGGCGCACCGCTTCGCCATCGGCACCCATCGGGCGCGGCGCTCGAAGCAGATCGGCCAGTCGCCGCTGGACGAGATCGAGGGCATCGGTCCGAAGCGGAAGAAGGCGCTGCTGCTGAAGTTCGGCTCCGCGAAGGGCGTGGCCCGGGCCGGGCTCGCCGACCTGGAGCGCGTCGACGGCATCTCCGGCGCCATGGCGAAACAGATCTACGATCATTTCAATGGTTAACGGCGTTGATGCAGGGGGCGCGGGGGATGGCTGGGCCGGCCCGCGCCCCTTCTGAATCATGGAAGCGCCGTGTCCGACGGACCTGCTCAGGCGTGGGTCCCGGCTCTCCGCCGCTCGATGGCGGCTGCGGCCGGGATGACACCGAGGGATAGCGCTGAAACAATGGTGTCATCCTGGGCGGAGCGCAGCGGAGACCCGGGACCCATGCGTCCGGCGCTCTTCCCCCCTGCGGCCCCGGCGCGCTAGGCTGCGGGCCGCATCAGGAGCCAGGGGAGGGCGCGTCATGCAGAGCTGGAAGATCGGCAAGGTCAAGGTCACCAAGATCGTGGAGATGGAGGTGCCCGGCGGCACGCGCTTCATCCTGCCCGATGCCACCAAGGAAGCCTGCCAGCCCATCGAGTGGATGAAACCGCACTTCATGACCGAGGAGGGGCGGCTGATCATGTCGATCCACGCCCTGGTCATCGAGACGCCGGACCGCCGCATCGTCGTCGACACCTGCCTCGGCAACGACAAGAAGCGCGAGATTCCGGCCTGGTCGGACCTGTCGCTGCCGTTCCTGGAGGACATGGAAAAGGCGGGCTATCCGGTCGATTCCATCGACACGGTGATGTGCACGCACCTGCATGTGGACCATGTCGGCTGGAACACCCGGCTGGTCGACGGCAAGTGGGTGCCGACCTTCACCGGCGCGCGCTACCTGATGGCGGCGCCGGAATTCGACTACTGGCGGGCGAAGGACGACGATCCGGCGAGCCAGCAGATCTTCGCCGATTCCGTGCAGCCGGTATTCGACGCGGGCCTGGTCGATTTCGTCGACACGAGCCACCGGATCTGCCCCGAGGTGCGCCTGATGCCGACCCACGGCCACACGCCGGGCCATGTCTCGGTGCTGATCGAATCGGAAGGCGAGAAGGCCATGATCACCGGCGACTTCGTCCACCATCCCTGCCAGATGGCCCGGGTCGACTGGTGCAGCACCGCCGACTATGACCAGAAGGCCGCTCAGGCGACGCGGGAGCGGGTCTTCGCCGAATTCGCGGAGACGCCGACGCTGATCATCGGCACCCATTTCGCCGGCGCCACCGCGGGGTATCTGAAGAAGGACGGCGACGCCTACAGGCTGGACGTCTAGGAAACAGGCGGGGCCGGGGATGGCTGAGCCGGCCAGCTCGGTATCCTGCAGCACTTGGTGGTTGACGCCCTTGGACTTGATCCAAGGGCCCAGCGAACCATTGAACTGGGTCCTGGGGTCAAGCCCCAGGACGCCACCGGGAATTATCCCGCCAGCTGTGTTTACCAGAAGCGCTCAAGCGTAGGTCCCGGGTACCGGCTGAAGCCGGCCACGGGACTCCGGCACTGCAGGTTCCGCGTCCTGCGCGGCGCGTCAGCGCCGGCCCCGGGACCCATGCCTGAGCAGGTCCGGGGGGACGCGGCGGTTCCATGATTCAGAAGGCGCGCGGGCCGGCCCAGCCAACCCCCGCGCGCCATGGGGCGCCGCTGTCTACGGCAGCAGCACCGTCTGGCCCGTCGTCTTGCGCGCCTCCAGGTCCCTGTGCGCCTGGGGCGCATCGGCGAGTGCGTAGCGCTGGTTGATCTCGATCTTCACCTTGCCCGAGGACACCATCTCCATCACCCGCCCGGCGGAGAGCTCCAGGTCGGCGCGGGTGGCGGTGTAGGTCATCAGCGTCGGGCGGGTCATGTAGAGCGAGCCCTTGGCCGCCAGCGTCGCCGGGGCGAAGTTCTCGATCGGCCCGGAGGCGTTGCCGAAGGTAACGTAGAGGCCGCGCGGCTGGAGGCAGTTCAGCGAGCCCTCGCAGGTGGCGGCGCCGACCGAGTCGTAAACCACCGGTACGCCCTTGCCGCCGGTCAGTTCCATCAGCTTCTCGCGGAAGTCCTCGGCGTTGTAGTCGATCACCTCGTCATAGCCGTGTTCGAGGGCGAGTTTCACCTTCTCCGGGCCGCCGGCGGTGCCGATGGCGCGCACGCCCAGCGCCTTCAGCCACTGGCCCGCGATCTGGCCGACGCCGCCCGCCGCGGCGTGGAACAGCACTGTTTCGCCCGCCTTGCATTCGTAGGTGCGGTGGACGAGGTACTCGACGGTCATGCCCTTCAGCATCATTGCGGCCGCCGTCTCGTCGTCGATGCCGTCGGGCACCTTCACCAGCTTGGAAGCGTCCATCACCCTGGCTTCGGAATAGGAGCCCGGGGGCGGGGCGGCATAGGCCACGCGGTCGCCGACGGCAATATGGCTCACGCCGTCGCCCAGGGCCTCGACCACCGCCGCGCCCTCCATGCCGACGCCATAGGGCGCCGACTGCGGGTAGAGGCCGGTGCGGTGGTAGACGTCGATGTAGTTCAGCCCGATGGCCGTGTGGCGCACCCGCGCCTCGCCGGGGCCGGGATCGGCCAGCTCGACATCCTCGAACAGCATCTTCTCCGGGCCGCCCGGCTCGTGCACGCGTATCGCCTTGACCATGTTCTTCTTCCCTTGCTGGGTGGCCGCTGCCCCCGGTGTCGTCCCGGACCCCGGATCAGGTCCGGGGCAGGCCGCCGATCCGGGACCTGATTCAGAAGGCGCGCGGGCCGGCCCCGCCAACCCCCGCGCGCCGACCTGTTGTTACGCCAGCGCGCTGCGGAACAGCTCCAGCGTACGCTGGTTGGCGAGCTGCGCCGCCTTCTCGTCGTAATGCTCGCCGCCGACGCGGGCGAAGGCGTGATCGTTACCCTCGTAGTCGTAGAGGGTGACGTGCTCGTGGCTGTCGAGGCCCTCGTGCATCTTCGCCTGGGCTTCCTTGTCGACGAAGCCGTCCTCGGTGGCGACGTGCAGGATCAGCGGCCGCGAGATGTTTTTGGCCTCGCCCAGCATCTTGTCGATGTTCACGCCGTAATAGCCGGAGCCGGCGTCCGCGTCGGTCCGGGTCATGGACAGATAGGTCAGCAGGCCGCCCAGGCAGAAGCCGACCGTGCCGACCTTGCCGGTGCAGCCGTCGACGCCGCGCAGGTGGTCGATGGTGGCCTGGATGTCCTCCATGCCCTTGTCGACGTCGAATTTCTGGAACAGTTCGAAGGCCTTGGCCCATTCCTGTTCGGTCTTGTCGGTGATCTGGATGCCGGGCTCGATGCGCCAGAACAGGTCGGGGCAGAGCGCCACGAAGCCTTCCGAGGCGAGCCAGTCGGTGATGCCGCGCATGACCTGGTTGACGCCGAAGATCTCCTGGATGACGACGACGCCCGGGCCGCTGCCCGAGGCCGGTTTCGCCAGATAGCCGCCGAAGCCGCCGCCGTCCTTCGCCTTGATGCGGATGTCCTCGCCCATGTTGTTGTCCTCCCTTGTGCCGCGCGCCGTTTCACGTGAAACGCGTGTCTTTGAAACCCGGCAGGGATGGTAGGGAGGCGACGGTATCCCGGCAAGGGCGGCGGACCGCCCGGAGGGGCGTCAGAGCAGCACGCCCTCGTGGCGCAGCAGCCAGACCTTGTCCTCGACCCCGCCGGCGGCGGAGAAGCCGCCCAGCCTGCCGTTGGCCGCGACGATGCGGTGGCAGGGGATGATGACGGGGATCGGGTTCTGGCCGCAGGCCGTGCCGACCGCGCGGGCCGGAGCGCCGATCTCGCCGGCGACGTCGCCATAGGTGCGGATCGCGCCCTTCGGGATCGCCTGCATGGCGGCCCAGACCGAGCGCTGGAAGTTCGAGCCTGCGGGCCGGAGGGGCAGGTCGAATTCATCCAGCTCACCGGCGAAATAGGCCTCGAGCTGATCCGCGGCGCGGGCGTGCAGGCCGCAGTCTTCCGGCGCATCCGGCCAGCCGTCCTTCGACCAGCGGAGCGCGGTGATCGCGGCACCGTCGCTCTCGATACGGATGGTCCCCAGGGGACTGTCATGCAGGGTCACGGGCATGCAACGAAGATAGGGTGGCCGCGGGTTCCCGTCATCCCGGTTGTTGCGGTGGAAGCGGCGGTCCCGGCTCGGACCTCGCGCTGTCTGGCCAGGCCGGGATGACACCGAAGGGGAAGGCGGCGCAACTGATGTCTTCCCGGCCAAGGCGCGAAGCGCCGCCGAGCCGGGACCTAGGCCCTTCCCGCCAGCTCCCGCGCCAGCGACTCCGGGTCGGTGATCGGCAGGCCGCAGACCATCTCCCGGCAGACATAGGCCGCCGGTTTGCCGTCGACAGGCCCCTTGCCGTGGGCCGGATGGCTGTCGGGCAGGGCGCCGGCGCCGGGGTCGACGAGCTGCAGCAGACGGTCCGGTCCGGCATGGCGGCCGGCGGCGGCGAGGAGCGCGTCGGTCGCCGGGTCGTCGCGGCCGCCGGCGATCACGATGTCGAGGGCGGCCATGTCGAAGGCCATGGCGTTCATCGCCGTGGCGACGGGGAAGAAGTTCTTCGTCATCTGGGTGGCGAAGGCGCCGGCCAGCGTGTCCAGCCGCTCCCGCCAGGCCGCGTCGCCGGTCAGCCGCCAGAGCCGGCTGAGCACGCCGATCATCACGCCATTGCCGTTGGGCGCGGCGTTGTCGCCGAGATCGAGGGTGCGCACGATCAGCGCCTCGGCGTCGTCGGCGGTGAAGAAGTAGGCGCCGGACCGCTCGTCCAGGAAGTGTTCGTCCAGCACCTGCACCCAGCGGGTGGCGTGCTCGACATAGTGGCTGGCGCCGGTCGCCTCGTGCAGGGCCAGCGCGGCGTGGGCCATGCAGGCGTGGTCGTCGCGCATGCCGGTATGGCGCGCGCGGCCTTCGCGCCAGGCGTGGAACAGCCGCCCGCTTTCGCCCTGCATGTCTTTCACCACGGCGGCGAAGGCGCGCTGGGCGGCCTCGATCCAGGCCCGCTCGCCGAAGGTCAGCCCGGCCTCGACCAGGGCGGCGATCATCATGCCGTTCCAGTCCGCCAGCACCTTGTCGTCCCAGGCGGGGCGGACCCTCTCGGCCCGCTTCGCCAGCAGTTTCGTGCGCGCCGCGGCCAGCCGCGCCTCGGTTTCCGCGTCCACGAGATCGGGTTTCAGACGGCGGTTGGGAATGTTCTTCCCCTCGAAATTGCCGTCCGGCGTGATGTCGTAGAAGTCCTTGAACAGCGCGGCCTCCGGGCCGAGGACCGCGTCGATCTCGGCCTCGTCCCAGACATAGAACTTGCCTTCGACGCCCTCCGAATCAGCATCCAGCGAGGCGGCGAAGGCGCCGTTGGCGGCGATCATCTCGCGCAGCACCCATTCCGCGGTCTCGCGCACGCGCTGCTCCAGCAGCGGCAGACCCTCCTTGCGCCAGACCTGGCTCATCAGGGTGATCAGCGCCGAATTGTCGTAGAGCATCTTCTCGAAATGCGGCACCAGCCACTCGGCGTCGACGGAATAGCGGGCGAAGCCGCCGCCCAGATGATCGTAGATGCCGCCCTGGCCCATCCGCGCGAGGGTGTTGAGCACGGCGTGGCGGGCGTTGATATCGCCGGTGCGCAGGTGCATGCGCCAGAGCAGCTCGAAGGCCGGCACCTGCGGGAACTTGGGGGCGCCGCCGATGCCGCCATGCTGGGAATCGACCTCCTGCAGCAGGCGCTGGCCCACCTGGTCGAGCACGTTCGGCGCGATCTGCGGCCGGTCGGGACGGATCTCCAGCGTCGCGTTCTCGCGCAGGCCGGTCGTCAGGGCCTCGGTGTTCTTCGCGATGGTGTCCTTGTCCTGGTCGTAGACCTCGCGGATGCGCTGCAGCACGTCGGGGAAGCCCGGTCGGCCCCAGCGGCTTTCCGGCGGGAAATAGGTGCCGCCCCAGAAGGGCTTGCCGTCGGGCGTGAGGAACATGGTCAGCGGCCAGCCCCCCTGCTCGCCCAGCATGTGCAGGGCGGTCATGTAGATGGTGTCGATGTCGGGGCGTTCCTCGCGGTCGACCTTGATGTTGACGAACAACTCGTTCATCAGCCCGGCGATCGCCTCCGATTCGAAGCTTTCATGGGCCATCACGTGGCACCAGTGGCAGGCGGCGTAGCCGACCGAGAGCAGGATCGGCTTGTCTTCGGCGGCCGCGGCCTCCAGGACTTCGGCCGACCACATCTGCCAGTGGACCGGGTTGTCCCTGTGCTGCAGCAGATATGGACTGGTGCTCTGGTCGAGATTGTTGCGCTTCAGATCGAGCGTCATGACGGCGGCGGCTCCCACGTTCTATGATGCGTCTTGCTTCGGGGCGTTCCCCCAGAGAATAGGTGCCAGCACATGAAAATCACCATCGACATCGACTGCACGCCCGAGGAAGCGCGGATCTTCTTCGGCCTGCCGGACGTCCAGCCCATGCAGCAGCGCCTGATGGCCGACCTCGAGGAGCGGCTGCGCCAGAACATCCAGGACCTGGAGCCCGAGGCGCTGTTCGCCAAATGGCTGCCCATGGGCGTGCAGGGCGTGGAGCAGATGCAGAAGGCGATGTGGGCGGCCATGTCGGGCGGCGGCAAGAAGGACTGACCGGGCTGTCCGGCGCCGACACGATCTGCGCCCTGTCCAGCGCGCCCGGCCCCGCCGGCGTCGCGGTGATCCGGCTCTCCGGGCCGGCCTGCGACGCGGTCTGCCGCGGCCTGGCCCGTGATCTGCCGGAACCGCGGCGGGCCGCGCTGCGCACCCTGCGGGACCGTGACGGCGCGGCGATCGACCGCGGGCTGGTATTGCGTTTTCCCGGGCCGGGCAGCTTCACCGGGGAGGACGTGCTGGAGCTGCATGTCCATGGCGGCCGCGCCATCGTGGAGGACCTGCTCGCCGCGCTGGGCGGCTTCGAGGGGCTGCGCATGGCGGAGCCCGGCGAATTCACCCGCCGCGCCTTCGTCAACGGCCGCATGGATCTCACCGAGGCGGAGGGCGTCGCCGATCTGATCGCCGCCGAGACCACGGCGCAGCGCCGGGCGGCGCTGGATCAGGCAGGCGGGGCGCTTTCGGGGCTCTATGACGGCTGGCGGACGCGGCTGCTCCGCCATCTCGCCCATCTGGAGGCCTGGCTGGACTTCCCCGACGAGGAACTGCCCGATGACGTCATGGCCGGCGTTCTGGAGGATGTGGCCGCTCTCGCGGGCGAGATCGTGGCGCATCTGGCGGATGCGCGCCGCGGCGAACGGCTGCGCCGCGGGCTGCAGGTCGCTATCGTCGGCCCGCCCAATGCCGGGAAGTCGACGCTGCTGAACATCCTGGCCGAGCGCGACGTCGCCATCGTCTCGGAGACGCCGGGGACGACCCGCGACGTGCTGGAAGTCCATCTCGACCTCGGCGGCTGGCCGGTGACCCTGATCGACACGGCGGGACTTCGGGAGACCGAGGACGCCGTCGAAAGGGAGGGCGTGCGCCGCGCCGCCGAGCGCATGGCCGCCGCCGACGTGGTGCTGGCGCTGCACCCGGCGGACGGGGCGGCGGGATTCAGCATGCCGTCGCATGAAACCGCGGCGGTGCTGATCGAGGCGGTGAGCAAGGCGGACCGGCTCGCCCCGGATGCGGGGGCGGACGGGCGGCTCCGGCTGTCTGCGGCGACCGGCCAGGGCCTGCCGGAGCTGCTGGAACGGCTGACGGGGCTGGCGGCGGAGCTGATGGCGTCCGGCGGCGGGGCGGCGCCGACCCGGGCGCGGCACCGGGCCGGCCTGGCGGACTGCCGTTCGGCGCTGGAGCGGGCGGTCGAGGGCGGTCCCGGGCGGCCGCCCGAACTGATCGCCGAGGATCTCAGGCTTGCCATGCGGGCGCTGGGCCGCATCACAGGCGCCGTCGATGTCGAGGATCTGCTCGACGTGATCTTCCGGGATTTCTGTATCGGCAAGTAGGCGCGCCGGGGTTGGCTGGGCCGGCCCGTGCGCCGTCTGCACCGGCCGGCGGGCGTTCTGAATCCGGCCCGCGCCTGAGGTTTCACGTGAAACGGCCCGGCTTGAGGCGGGAGACCGGCAAGCAGCCGTGGACCCGAACCAATACTCCCGCCCTGCGCCACACGGCTCACCGCTTGAGGGCGCGGCCCGATGCGCGTATCTAGCGGCCCATGGGCACGGCCAGCGACATCGCGGACAACACCTGGGACGTCATCGTCATCGGCGGCGGCCATGCCGGCTGCGAGGCCGCGGCGGCGGCGGCGCGCACGGGCGCGGCGACCCTGCTGCTGACCCACCGCGCCGACACCATCGGCGAGATGTCCTGCAACCCGGCGATCGGCGGCGTCGGCAAGGGCCATCTGGTCCGGGAGATCGACGCCCTGGACGGTCTCATGGGCCGTGTCGCCGACGCGGCCGGCATCCAGTTCCGTCTGCTCAACCGTTCGAAGGGACCGGCGGTGCGGGGACCGCGGGCCCAGAGCGACCGCGCCCTCTACAGGGCGGCGATGCAGCGCGCCCTGGCCGAACAGGCGAATCTCACCATCCACGAGGCCGGGGCCGAGGACCTGATCCTGGAGGACCGGGGCGGGACCGCGCCGGGCGTCGCGGGCGTGGTCACCGACCGCGGCGAACGGCTCCGCGCGGGCCGGGTGATTCTCACCACGGGGACCTTCCTGCGCGGCCTGATCCATCTCGGCGAGAAGAACTGGCCCGCCGGAAGGGCGGGGGAGGCGCCGGCCGTGGGCCTGGCCGCCACGCTCGACCGGCTGGGCTTCCGCCTCGGGCGGCTGAAGACGGGCACGCCGCCCAGGCTCGACCGCCGCAGCATCGACTACGCCGCGCTGGAGGCGCAGCCGGGCGACGAGCCGCCCGTGCCCTTCTCCTGGATGACGGCGCGGATCGCGACGCCGCAGCTGCCCTGTCACATCACCGAGACGACGCCGGAAGCTCACGCGATCATCCGCGCCAATCTCGCGCGCTCGCCGATGTATTCGGGCCGGATCGAGTCGGCGGGGCCGCGCTACTGCCCCTCGATCGAGGACAAGGTGGTCCGCTTCGCCGACCGGGACCGCCACCAGATCTTCCTGGAGCCCGAGGGCCTGGAAAGCGATCTGGTCTACCCGAACGGCATCTCGACCTCGCTGCCGGAGGATGTGCAGCGCGCCATGATCGCGGTCCTACCGGGGCTGGCGAAGGCGCGCATCGTCCGCCCCGGCTACGCCATCGAATACGATTTCGTGGACCCGCGGGAGCTGCATCCGAGCCTCGAGGCCCGACGCGTGGTCGGACTCTATCTCGCCGGTCAGATCAACGGTACGACCGGCTATGAGGAGGCGGCCGGGCAGGGCCTGCTGGCCGGTCTCAACGCCGCCCGCGACGCGTCCGGCCAGCCGCCGGTGATTCTCGGCCGCGCGGACGCCTATATCGGGGTGATGATCGACGATCTGGTGACCCGCGGCGCTACCGAGCCCTATCGCATGTTCACCTCGCGCGCCGAATATCGCCTGACGCTCCGCGCCGACAACGCCGACCAGCGCCTGACCGAACTCGGCATCGAAGCGGGTGTCGTCGGCGGTGAGCGCGCGGCCATGTTCCGCGCGCGGATGGGGGAACTGGACAATGCCCGCACGATGATGGCGGAGCGCAGCCTGACCCCGCCCGAAGCGCAGCGCCACGGCCTCTCGGTCAACGCCGACGGCCAGCGGCGCAGCGCCATGGACCTGCTGCGCTACCCGTCGATCGCATTCGCGGACCTGGCCCGCATCTGGCCGGAGCTGGCCGGCATCGCGCCTGGCATCGTCGAGCAGCTCGAGATCGACGCCGTCTATGCCGGCTATCTCGACCGGCAGCAGGCGGATATCCGCGCCTTCCGCAAGGACGAGGCCGTGGCCCTCCCGGCGGATCTCGACTATGGCGCCATCGCCGGCCTGTCCAACGAGATGAAGGAAAAGCTGTCCGCGGCCCGGCCGTCCACCATCGGCCAGGCGGGCCGGATCCCGGGCGTGACCCCGGCGGCCCTGTCGCTGGTCCTGGCCCAGCTGCGCAAGGGCGCGCGCGCGGCGGCGGGCTGAGGGGCCGATGGACGCAGACGGCTTCGCGGCCCGCACCGGTGTTTCACGTGAAACAGTCGAGCGTCTGGAGATCTATGCCGCGCAGCTGCGGCGCTGGAACCGGGCGATCAATCTCGTCGCTCCGAAGACCCTGGACACGATCTGGTCGCGCCACTTCCTGGACTCCTGGCAGCTTCTCGAGATCGCCGGCGGGGCCGGCGGCGCGGGCGGGCGCTGGTACGACCTGGGCAGCGGGGGCGGATTTCCGGGCCTCGTGCTGGCCGCCTGCGGCCTCAAGGGCGTGACGCTGATCGAATCGGACCGCCGCAAGGCCACTTTCCTGCGTGAGACGGCGCGGGCGATGGAGGTCGCGGCGGCGATCCACGCCGAGCGGATCGAGGATCTCGACCTGCCGCCGGCGGACACGATCACGGCCCGCGCGCTGGCGCCGCTGCCGAAACTGATCGATCTGTCGGCGCATCTGCGCGGGCCACATACGCGCTGCCTGTTCCTCAAGGGCCAAGATGTAGAGAGTGAGTTGACTGCGGCTACGAAATATTGGAAATTCACTTTCTCCAGGCACCGAAGCCTCAGCGACAAGCGCGGGACGGTGCTGGTCATGGAGGAGCTGACGCGCCGTGACGATCCAGCATGACATCAAGGCCCAGGCCTCCCGCCGCCCGCGCACGCTGGCGGTGGTGAACCAGAAGGGCGGGGTCGGCAAGACGACGACCGCCATCAATCTCGGCACCGCCCTCGCGGCGGTCGGCCGTTCGGTGCTGATCGTCGATCTCGACGCCCAGGGCAACGCCTCGACCGGGCTCGGCATCGACCGCGACCGCCGCCGTACCAGCAGCTATCACGTGCTCGTCGACGCGGCCGCCGCCAGGGACGCAATCGTACCGTCGGACGTACCGCGCCTGGACATCATGCCGGCCTCGGTAGAACTGAGCGGCTCGGAGCTGGAGCTGATCGAGCTGCCGGAGCCGCAGCTGCGCCTGCGGCATGCGCTCGCCGCCCTACCGGCGAAATACGACTATGTGCTGATCGACTGCCCGCCCTCGCTCAATCTGGTGACGGTCAACGCCATGGCCGCGGCCGAGGCGGTGCTGGTGCCGCTGCAGTGCGAGTTCTTCGCCCTGGAGGGTCTGAGCCAGCTCATGTCGACGATCGACCGCGTGAAGCGTACCCTGAACCCGGAACTGGAGATCCAGGGAATCGTGCTCACCATGTTCGACCGCCGCAACAATCTCTCCGAGCAGGTCGCCGAGGATGTCCGCCGCCACATGGGGGCGAAGGTCTACGACGCGGTGATCCCGCGCAATGTCCGCATCTCGGAGGCGCCGTCCTATGGCCGCCCGGCCCTGCTCTACGACTACCGCTGCGCCGGCAGCCAGGCCTATATCCGCCTCGCCGGCGAACTCATCCGGCGCGAACGCGCCCGCACCGCCGCGGCCTGAAGCGCGCATGTCGGACCAGAACGAACCGCCGCGCCGGCCCGGCAACAGGGGCCTCGGACGGGGCCTGTCCGCCTTGCTGGGCGAGGCCTCGCAGGCCGATGACGAGACCCTGCAGCGCGCCCGCAGCATCCGCACCATGCCCGTCGAGCGGCTGCGGCCGGGGCGCTATCAGCCGCGTCAGAGCTTCGACGACAAGGAGATGCGCTCGCTGGTGGAATCGATCCGCCGCCAGGGCATCCTGCAGCCGATTCTGGTGCGCCGCGACCGTGACGAGCCCGAACTGTTCGAGATCGTCGCCGGCGAACGGCGCTGGCGGGCCGCCCAGGCGGCGCAGCTGCACGAGATCCCGGTGGTGGTCCGCGACCTGTCCGATGAGGACGCGCTGCGCATCGCCCTGGTCGAGAACATCCAGCGTCAGGATCTCAATCCGCTGGAGGAGGCCGAGGGCTATCGCCGGCTGATGCAGGAGTTCGGCCACGGCCAGACCGAGATCGCCGAGGCGGTGGGCAAGAGCCGCAGCCATGTCGCCAACGCCATCCGGCTGCTCGGCCTGCCGGACCGGATCAAGTCATACCTGCGCGAGGGCAAGCTGACCGCCGGCGCGGCGCGGGCCGTACTGACCGCCGAGGACCCGGTAGGTCTGGCGCAGGAGATCGTCGAACGCGGCCTCAATGTGCGCGAGGCGGAGGCCATCCGCCGCAAGGTCACGAAAGCGGCGGGCGACGCGCCGCCGCGCGCGCCGAAGGACGCCGACACGGCGGCCCTGGAGCAGAGCCTGCGCGAGGCCCTTGGCCTGGCGGTGGATGTGCGCCACAAGGGCCGGAAGGGTGGAGAAGTGCGGATTTCCTACCGTTCCCTGGAACAGCTCGACGAGATCTGCCGGCGCCTGACGCGTCATTGATCCGGGGTCCGGGCGGACCGCCCGGCTGCCCCGGACCGATTCAGCAACTGTTTGAATCTCCTGGCGTCCTGGGGCTTGACCCCAGGACCCAGTCCTTCGGTTCGCTGGCCCTTGGATCAAGTCCAGGGGCGACAGCGCATATTGGTTCAATCAACTATCGGATCACGCCAGGTCATACCCGTCCACGGTCGCCGATCAGCCGGTCCTTCCGGCCCTCCGGCAGGGCGGAAACGCGGCATCCGCCATGCCCGCCCGACGGGGTGCGGCGGCCCTACCGCGAAGCGGGACGGTGCAGGGCGGCGGCGCCGAGACGCAGCAGCAGGTTGCGGCAGACGATGCGGTCGTCGGCGTCTCCGCCGCGCATGTCGATATCGGCCTCGATGCAGAGCCGGCGGGCGAGGGCGCGCTTGCGCGACGGCCAGAGCCCGAGCTGGCGGCGGAAGGCGGCCTGGCGGTCCTTCGGCCCCAGGCGCAGCGCCCCCACCGCCTGGTCGGTGGATTTGCCCTGTTCCATCTGGGCGTCGGCCTCGTCGAACTTCTCGATATGCCGCGCCAGCGAGAGCGTCACCAGCATCGCCGGCGTCTTTTCCGCCAGGCTCTTGTCCAGCAGGGCCAGCGCGTCCGCCGTGCGGCCCTCGAAGGCGGCGAAGGCGATGGCGTCGAAACCGACCGCCGACTGGTCGCCCAGCACGGCGGCGACATCGGGCTCGGTCACGGGGCTGTCGTCGCCCAGCTTGTAGGTGGCGAGCGTCTCCAGCATCTGCCGGTTGGCCTGACGGTCGGGCCCCAGGCGCCGCGCAATCATGGCCCGCGCCGCCGGATCGACGCGCAGGCCCGAAAGCGCCTCGCCGATCAGCCGGTCCAGATCCTGCGCGCCGTCCGGATAGCAGGGCAGGGCGACCGCGGCCTTGCTGTCCTTCGCCAGCTTGCGCAGGCGGTTGGAAGGCTTGATGTCGCCGGCCTCGAAGATCACCGCGGCCGCGTCGGGCGGGGTTTCGAACAGGGCCGCCGCCGCCGCGCCCACGGCGGCCTGGCCGGCGTCGGCGACGCGGATCACCCGCTCGCCGCCGAACATGCCGATCTGGTTCGTCTCGTCGGACAGCCGCGAGGGGTCGTCAGACAGCATGTCGGCGTCCAGCCGCACGATCTGGAAGGGGTCGGGGTTGTCGCCCAGCAGGCGCTTCGCGATCCGCTCCGCGCGTTCCCGCACCAGTCCGGTATCAGGGCCATAGATGACGAAGAGCCGGTGCGGCCAGTCGGGCCCGCCCAGATAGCGGTCGACCTCCCAGGGCTTGACCTCCACGGGGCGCCGCTCTCAGTTGCGGGTGAAGTGGAAGAGCAGCCGCGTGCGGATGGCCTGGCCGACCAGCCGGCCCGCCTGTTCCGAGGCCTCGCGGCCCGCGATCAGCGTGGCGTACTCGTCATCGACGACGTTGTAGGAGACCGTGCGGCGCTCGGAACCGCTGTCCAGCACGCTCTCCCGGTCGGCGGCGAGCAGCCACCAGTGACCGGTCAGGCTGACATTGATGCGCGAGACGGTCTCGTCGGCCTGGATGCCGGCGCTTTCGCGATCTTCCAGCACCTCGAGACGGAGAAAATGTTCCGGGTCGGCGGGCTTGTCCGGCGCGCCGAGGGCGTCGAGCAGGGCGTTGCGGGTGGCGAAGGCGGCGTTGCCCTTCTGCTCCTGCACCTCGAGGCGGGAGAGCGGGCCGCGCACATCGCCTGCGCCGCCGGGCGCATAGACCGGCTGGAATCCGCAGCCCGCCAGCGCCAGCGCGCCGAGCGCCAGGGCGGCGAGGGCACCCCGCCGGGCGATGCGGCGCTCAGACGACGACATTGACGATCCGGTTCGGCACCACCACCACCTTGCGCACGGTCCTGCCCTCCATGGCGCGCTGCACGTTCGGCTCGGCCAGCGCCGCGGCTTCCACCTCGGCCGGATCGGCGTCGCGGGCCATGTTGATCACCGCGCGCTTCCTCCCCTTCACCTGAACGGCGATGGCGACGGTCTCCTGGCGCACCAGGGCCGGATCCGCCTCGGGCCAGGGCGCGTCGACGATCATGCCGTCATGACCCAACGCCGACCAGCATTCTTCGGCCAGGTGCGGGGTCATGGGCGCCATCAGCCGCACGATGGTTTCCACGGCGAAGCGCCGAGCGGCCCGGTCGGCCGGGCTGTCGCCGCCGGTCTTCTCGATCTCGTTGGCCAGTTCGTGGACGCGGGCGACGCCGCGGTTGAAATGGAACTTCTCCAGATCGCCGGTGAAGCCGTCGATGGCGCGGTGCGCGGCGCGGACGAGGTCGTGACCGGGGTCCGGCGCCCCGGCGTCGCCGGCGGCGGCGGCGCGGACCAGCCGCCAGACCCGCTGCAGGAAGCGCCAGGCGCCGTTGGCGCCCTCGTCCGACCATTCCAGATCGCGGTCGGGCGGGCTGTCGGAGAGCATGAACCAGCGTGCGGTATCGGCGCCGAAGCGGTCGATGATGGCGCCCGGGTCGACGGTGTTGTTGCGCGACTTGCTCATCTTCTCCAGTGCGCCCTCGGTCACCGGCTCGCCGGTTTCCACATGCCGCCAGGCGCCGTCGGCGCCCTTCTCCACCTCGGAGGGATAGAGCCAGCGCCCGTCCGCCGCGCGGTAGGTCCGGTGCACGACCATGCCCTGCGTGAACAGGCCCGCAAAGGGCTCGGACAGATCCGTATGACCGGTCGCGGTCATGCCGCGCATGAAGAAGCGGGAATAGAGCAGGTGCAGGATCGCGTGCTCGATGCCGCCGATATACTGATCGACCGGCAGCCAGTAGTCGGCGTCGGCGCGGCGCACGGGCTCGGTCCCGGCGTCGGCGCTGGCGAAGCGCGCGAAGTACCACGACGAATCGACGAAGGTGTCCATCGTGTCGGTTTCGCGTTCGGCGTCCGCGCCGCAGGCGGGGCAGGCGACGTGCTTCCAGGTCGGGTGGCGGTCCAGCGCGTTGCCGGGCTTGTCGAAGGTCACGTCCATGGGCAGCTCGACGGGAAGCTGCTCCGCCGGCGCCGGCACGACGCCGCAGGACGGGCAGTGGATCACCGGGATCGGGCAGCCCCAGTAGCGCTGGCGGCTGAGGCCCCAGTCGCGCAGGCGGAAGTTGACCGTGCGTTCCCCGCGGCCGGCCTGTTCCATCCGGCTGGCGACGGCGTCCTTGCCTTCCTCGATGCCCAGGCCGTCCAGGAAATCCGAATTGATCAGCCGCCCTTCGCCGGTGAAGGCCGTGTTGCCGACCTCGAAATCCGCCGGATCGGCGTCCGGGGGGCAGACGACGGGGATCACGGGCAGGCCGTATTTGCGCGCGAAATCCAGGTCGCGCTGGTCATGGGCCGGACAGCCGAAGATCGCGCCGGTGCCGTAGTCCATCAGGATGAAGTTGGCGATGTAGACCGGCAGGGTCTGGCCCTCGACGAAGGGGTGCCGGACCCGCAGGCCCGTGTCGAAGCCGCGCTTCTCGGCGCGCTCCAGCTCCTCCTCGGAGGTGCCCATGCGCCGGCATTCCTCGACGAAGGCGGCCGCCTCGGCGTTCGCCGCCGCCGCCTGCTGCGCCAGCGGATGCTCGGCGGCGACCGCCATGAAGCTGGCGCCGAAGATGGTGTCGGGGCGGGTGGTGTAGACCGTGAGGCCTTCCGCCGGGCCGCCGCCCGCGAAATCGAAGGTCATGCGCAGACCCTCCGACCGGCCGATCCACTGGGTCTGCATGGCGCGGACGCGGTCCGGCCAGCGCTCCAGGTTCGACAGTTCGGCCAGCAGATCCTCGGCGTAGCGGGTGATGCGGAAGAACCACTGGGTCAGCCGGCGCTTCTCCACCGGCGCACCCGAGCGCCAGCCCTTGCCGTCGATCACCTGCTCGTTGGCCAGCACGGTGTGGTCGACCGGATCCCAGTTGACCCAGCTTTCCCGGCGATAGACCAGATCCTGCTTCAGGAAGTCCAGGAACAGCTTCTGCTGGTGGCGGTAATAGTCCGCGTCGCAGGTGGCGAATTCCCTGGACCAGTCCAGGCTGAGGCCCATGGACTTCAGCTCCGCCTTCATGTTGGCGATGTTCTGATAGGTCCATTCCGCGGGATGCACCTTCTGGTCGCGCGCGGCGTTCTCCGCCGGCAGGCCGAAGGCGTCCCAGCCCATGGGGTGAAGCACGTTGAAGCCGCGGGCGCGCTTGTAGCGTGCGACCACGTCGCCCAGCGTGTAGTTGCGCACATGGCCCATGTGGATGCGCCCCGACGGATAGGGAAACATCTCCAGCACGTAATACTTCTCGCGCGACGTGTCGGTCGCGGCGCGGAAGCACTGGCCGTTCTCCCAAGCGGCCTGCCAGCGCGGCTCGACCTCGGCGGGATTGTATCTCTCGTTGATCTCGGTCATGCGTTCGGGAACTGAAGAAGCGGAAGGGATGGGCGCCCCGGACGGGGGCTTCAGAGACTGCCGGACTCCTGGCGCAGCACCAGGGCGCGGGCCAGGATCGAATCCACCAGGTTGGTCGGCACCGCCGGCGAGACCGGCACCTCGCGCCAGTTGCCGGCGTCGTCCAGTTCCTGGCGCTCCATCGTCAGTTCCATGGATTCGGCCCGCAGCGCGCGTGATGAAAATGCCACGTCGGCGCGGAATCTTTCGGTGGGTGCGCCGGGCGGAATGTACCATCCGGTCTCGATCACGCCGGCCAGATCGTCGAGCTCGAGGATCGGCATGAAGCCGATGGTTTCCAGCGTCGCCTGCCACATGAACGGATTGGCCGGCGCCGCTTCCGAACCTGCGGCTCCGCCGCCGCTCGAAGGCTGTGGGATAACCGTCTGATTCGAAACAGGCTGGGCCGGCGCTTCGTCGTCGCCGCCGAAGACGCCGCAGGCAGACGCAACCATGGCGAGCGCGGCGGCGAACGCCGCCCGGCGCAGGCCGGCGGCCGCGCGAGGCGGCCGAAGGGATGTCACGAACGGGATCATGGCGCCTTCATATCCGAGCCCCGCGCCGCGCACAACTGCGCCGCGACGCCCTCCGGCCACGGAATTGTCAATTGATTCACGCCCCGCTCAGCCATAATAACCTGCTGTTAACACGCAACGCGGAATCCTCGATACGCCATGCCGCTTTCAAACCGCCATATCCTCGCCATCGGCCTGGGCCTGTCGTGCGCCGCCGGCGCCGCCGCCCAGGCGCAGGAAGGCACGCTGCGCCTGAACCTGCAGGCGCCGGCGAAGGACGCGTCCGTGCAGGATGCGCCGGCGGCCGCGACGCTGGACGAACTGCTGTCGATGACGCCGCGCGCCAGCGGGCTCAACCTCAATCTCGACGCCGACCGGGCTCATGCCGAGGATATGCCGGATGTCCGCCTCGACTTCGGCGATCAGGCCGCGGGCGTCGGCTATCAGATCTTCGGCAGCGTCGGCGATGCGCGCGGCGACCGCGTCGGCATCTCCGGCCTGCAGGCGCAGGGCCTGTCGCTGGGCGCACCGCCGTCCGGGCCGCTGGCCCTGGCGGCGCCGGATGACAGCCGCGGCGGCGAATGGCGCGTCGGCGGCCGCATCGACTATGCCGGTTTCAGCTTCGGCGCCGACATGGCCCGTGAATGGCGGCTGGCCGAGGGCGCGGGCGTCCGCGATTACCGGCTGGGGATGAGCTATGGCGGCGAGGACTGGCGCGTCGGTATGCAGTACATGCGCTCGCTTTCCGGCGACCAGCAGCGCCTGACCGCGATCTCCGACGCGGTGGAGCTGGGCGGCGTGTGGAACGTCTCGCGCTCGGTCAACCTCGTCGGCGGCGTCCAGCTCTGGGACCAGGAGGACATCTCCAGCCTGGACAGCGACAGCCAGCGCGCGGCGCTGATCTTCCTGGGCACCCGCATCCAGTTCTGAGGCGGCCGTCGGCTCCGCCGCACGGCACGGGATTCAGTCCTGCAGCACGTAGCGCCGGTTGAGCGGCTGCAGCGGCCGGGCGTTCATGGCGTGGATATCCCGGAACTTCGCGATCGCCGCATCGGACACCGCGACCGAACCCTCCATCACCGACCAGAGCACGATCTCCGAGCAGGGCGGCGTCGTCAGCGAACCCTGATAGCGGAAGAAATCGTCGTCGCCGGGCATCAGCGCCCGCGCGTCCGCCGCGCCCAGCGCCGCTTCGCCCTTCGCCGCCGGGGCGGCGTCCATCACCCGCTCGAACAGGCCGTTGGCGCCGCCGCCCGACATCATCACCCCGATCACCGCAAGCCGGCCGTCCTCGGCGGCATGGACGAAATGGACCTCCATGGGCCAGCGCTCGCCGTCGATGGCGTGCTCGGACGGGCTGTGGAAGTGGAACTGCAGCAGATCGAAACGCTCCCCGTCGATCACGGCGTAACCCGCGTCCGGCGCCTGGACCTGAATCGTGTGGCCGTTGTTCAGCACCGTCCAGGCCGCCTCGGCGTTCCAGGCGAGCTCGATTTCCTCCAGTTCCGCCTCGACCGTATCCGGTTCGACGATGTCGACCGGCGACTGCTGCACGCCGCCGCCGCAGGCCGCGAAGCTCTCCGACAGCGCCGCCCATTGCGCCGGGCCGTCCGCGCCGGCGTAGCTCCAGTGCGTGTCCGCCGCCCATGCTGCGGCGGCGCCCATCGCGGCGGCGAACCCGATCGCCGCGAGCGGTTTTCCAGTGATCATCGGCGTGTCCCCCTCTGTCACGGGCCCGCAAACGGGCCGAACGGCGACATGATAGCCTATTTCACAGTTGAAATGGAGGTATTCAAAAGGCTTTCCACAGAAAAAATGGCTTCTATGTGACGCAGACAACGCCCCGGCGCTTGACACGCTCCTTGCACTCGTCTCTGTCTTCCGCGCCGCAACACGGAACCCGATCACGGAGCCGCCCGAATGGATCATCTCGACCGGCTGGAAAGCCAGAGCATCTATATCTTCCGCGAGGCCTTCAACCGCCTCGACCGGGTCGGCATGCTCTGGTCCCTCGGCAAGGATTCCAACGTCATGATCTGGCTGGCCCGCAAGGCCTTCTTCGGCCGCGTGCCCTTCCCCGTCATGCACGTCGACACGGGCAAGAAGTTCCCGGAGATGTACGAGTTCCGCGACCGTTACGCGAAGGAGTGGGACCTGACCTTCCTGCGCGGCGAGTGCCCGCCGATCGAGGAGATGGACCCGAGCCTGCCGCCGGCGGCGCGCTCGGCGGCGCGCAAGACCGAGGGCCTGAAGCGGTTCCTGGCCGAGAACCCCTTCGACGGCATCTTCGCCGGCATCCGCCGCGACGAGGAGGCGACCCGCGCCAAGGAGCGCGTGTTCAGCCCCCGCGGCGAAGGCGGGCAGTGGAACTTCCGCGACCAGCCGCCGGAGTTCTGGGACCAGTTCAACACCGAGTTTCCGCCGGGCACGCACATCCGCATCCATCCCCTGCTGCACTGGACCGAGGTCGATATCTGGCTCTACACCCAGCGCGAGAAGATCCCGGTCATCGACCTGTACTTCGCGAAGGACGGCAAGCGCTACCGCAGCCTGGGCGACAAGGACATCACCAGCCCCGTCGCCTCGAACGCCACGACCATCGAGGAAATCATCGAGGAGCTCCGGACCACGAAGATCCCCGAGCGCGCCGGGCGCGCCATGGACCACGAGGCCGAGGACGCCTTCGAGCGCCTGCGCGCCGACGGGTACATGTAGGCGCCGGCGAGAGGGGCACAGTCAGATGACCAACGGCAATATCCGCGATTTCCTGAAGATCGTCTTCGTCGGCCATGTCGACCACGGCAAGTCGACGCTGGTCGGGCGCATCTTCCACGACACCGACAGCCTGCCCGAGGGCAAGGTCGAATCCATCCGCCGCATGTGCGAGCGCCGCGGCATGCCGATGGAGTACGCCTTCCTGCTGGACGCGCTGCAGGCCGAGCGCGATCAGGGCATCACCATCGACACCACCCAGATCTGGTTCAAGTCGGCCAGGCGCGACTACGTCATCATCGACGCGCCGGGCCACAAGGAATTCCTCAAGAACATGATCACCGGCGCGGCCTCGGCCGACGCGGCCATCCTGGTGATCGACGCCAAAGAAGGCGTGCAGGAACAGTCGCGCCGCCACGGCTACCTGCTGCACCTGATGGGCGTGCCGCAGGTCACGGTCTGCGTCAACAAGATGGACCTGGTGGGCTATTCGCAGGACCGCTTCGACGCCATCGAGCGCGAGATCCGCGGCTATCTGCAGAGCATCGGCGTCAGCCCCGACCACGTCATCCCGGTCTCGGGCCGGGAAGGCGACCTGATCGTCGGGCCGTCGGCCAGCATGCCCTGGTACCCCGGCCCGTCGGTGGTGGACGCCCTGGACGGCTTCCGCGTGCCGGCGCCGGCGACGGATCAGCCGCTGCGCTTCCCCGTGCAGGACGTCTACAAGTTCGACGACCGGCGCATCATCGCCGGCCGTATCGAGAGCGGCACGCTCAGGGTCGGCGACACGCTGCTGTTCAGCCCCACCAACAAGACCGTGCGGGTCAAGTCCATCGAGGCCTGGAACGCGCCGGCGCCGCCGATGAAGGCCTCGGCCGGGCAGTCCGTCGGCATCACCCTGGACGAGCAGATCTTCGTCGAGCGCGGCCATGTCGCCAGCCACGAGTCCCACCCGCCGATCGAGACCGACGTCTTCCGCGCCCATGTCTTCTGGCTGGGCCGCGAGCCGCTGAAGACCGGCAAGACCTACCGCATGAAGCTGGCCAACACCGAGGCGCCGGTGACCGTGCAGTCGATCGACAACGTCATCGACACCGGCGACCTCAGCCAGCGCGCCGGTGCGACCGTGGAGCGCAACGCCGTCGCCGAGATCACAGTGCGCTCGCGCAAGATGCTGGCGCTCGACGAGTTCCGCGACAACCAGAAGACCGGCCGTTTCGTGCTGATCGACGGCTACGACATCTCCGGCGGCGGCATCGTCTCCATGGAGGGCTATGCCGATCAGCGCCAGATGATCACCAGGCGCGCCTCCAACATCACCCAGGTGATGCACGACATCACCGACGCCGACCGCGCCCGGCGAAACGGCCACAAGGGCGGCGTGCTCTGGTTCACCGGCCTGTCGGGCGCCGGCAAGTCGACGCTGGCGGTCGCCACCGAACGGCGGCTCTTCGATCTCGGCTACCAAGTCTACGTGCTGGACGGCGACAATGTCCGTTTCGGCCTCAACGCCGATCTCGGCTTCAGCCCCGAAGACCGCGCCGAGAACATCCGCCGCGTCGGCGAGGTCGCCGCCCTGATGGCCCGGGCGGGGCTGATCGTCATCACCGCCTTCATCTCGCCCTACCGTTCCGACCGCGACCGGGCGCGCCAGGCGGCCGGCCACGATTTCCACGAGATCTTCATCCAGGCCGATGTCGCCACCTGCGAAGCGCGCGATCCCAAGGGCCTCTACCAGAAGGCCCGCGCCGGCGAGATCAAGGAGTTCACCGGCGTCTCCGCGCCCTACGAGGCGCCCGACGCGCCGGAACTGTCGGTCGACACCGCGGCGCTGCCGGTGGACGCTTGCCTCGACAAGCTGATGGCTTATGTGGAGGAGACCTTCACGCGGACTAGGTGACATCATGGAATTCGCCCGCGCCGGCTTCGACATCGGCCTGTTCTCCAACGCCCGCGAGCCCCAGCTCGACTTCTGGCAGAAGACCGTCGGTCTGGCATACGACCACATGGGCAAGCTGGGCGGCGGCGTGCAGCAGCACCGCCACCATCTCCACGACGCGATCCTGAAGATGAACCATGCCCGCGACCCCCTGCCGGCCATGCCGCCGACCGGCTATGCCGAGCTGATCGTCGCCGTCGAAGGCCGCCCGGGCACCCATTCTGAGACCGACCCGGACGGCAACCGGGTGACGCTCGCGCCCGCCGGCAAGGACGGCATCGACGGCTATGCGCTCAAGCTTTCCGCCAACGACCCGGAAGCGACCATGCGCTTCTACCGCGACGTGATCGGTCTGGAGCAGCTTGGCGATCCGAAGGTCTTCCGCCACGGCAAGGGCCGCATCCTGATCCAGCCGGGCGAGGTCCGGGTCATCGACGACGCCGACTGGCGCGGCCCGGGCTTCCGCTACATCACCTTCCAGGTCATGGATGCGAAGACGGCCTTTCAGGAGGCCGAAGCCAAGGGCGCGTCGATCGGCGCGCCGCTCAGGGAGCTGGGCGACGTGGTGCGCTTCGGCTTCCTGCGCGACCCGGACGGCAACATGATCGAGATCAGCGAGCGCACGACCTTCACCGGCAAGGCTCTCTGAAACCGGGTTGCGCGGGATGGAGCGGCCGGCGCCGATGCGCCCACGAATGACGGCGCGGGCACTTTCATCGATGTCCTGCCCGCCGCAAGCAGCGCGCCGGTCGGATCGATCCTCCAATGCCGCGTCCCGGGGCCGGCGAAGCCGGCCCTTCGCGCCGGGCAGGACTCGGGTTCCCGCCGCCTCTGGACCGCGACCTTGAAGAACATCCCCCTCCCGAGCCGCTGACGCGGGCCACCCTCCCCCTTCCCGGAAGGGGGGCCAGGGAGGGGGGGATGTCTCGACAGATCGCCGGGGAATGCGCGCTTCCGTGAAAGCCCGCCCTCAGCCGTGCAGCGCGGTCCAGACCTTCACGGGCGTCAGCGGCATCTCGAGGCCTTCGAGATTGCCCTTGCCGTCGACGGCGTTCCGCACCGCGTTGACGAAGGCCGGCGGCGCGCCGATCGCGCCCGCCTCGCCCGCGCCCTTCACGCCCAGCGGATTGGTCGTGCAGCGGACATTGCGCGTGCGGAAGCGGATCGGGGGGAAGTCCTCGGCCCGGGGCATCTGGTAGTCCATGAAGCTGCCGGAGAGCAGCTGGCCGGTCTCCTCGTCATAGACCGTGTGCTCGTGCCAGGCCTGGCCGACGCCCTGGACGATGCCGCCATGCACCTGGCCCTCCAGCAGGATCGGGTTCAGGGTGACGCCGAAATCGTCGACCACGGTGTAGTCCAGAAGCTCCACCTGGCCGGTCTGCGGATCGACCTCGACCTCGCAGATGTGGCAGCCGTTGGGGAAGGTCGGCTTCTCGTTGTTGTGGTTCTGCTCGTTGTCCAGGCCCGGCTCGACGCCCTCGGGCAGGTTGGCCGGATCCTTCGCCGCCTCGGCGACCTCGTACAGGGACATGCCCCGGTCGGTGCCGGCGACCGAGAACCGGCCGTCGGCGTATTCGATGTCGACCTCGGCCGTCTCCAGCATCTTCGCGGCCACCTTGCGGCCCTTCTCCAGCGCGGCTTCGGCCGCGTCCAGCACCGAGGCGCCGCCCACGGGGATCGACTTGGAGCCGCCGGTGAAGCCGGGCGGCGTGCGGTCGGTGTCGCCCTGGATCAGCTCGATGTCCTCGGCGTCGATGCCCAGCTTCTGCGACAGGATCTGGGCGTAGGAGACGGCGTGGCCCTGGCCGGAATCGAGGCCGCCGGAATAGATCCGGACCTTGCCCTTCTCCTCGAAGCTGATGCGCGCCGGAACCCCGGCGCCGCCGCCGCAGCGCTCGACATAGGTGGCCATGCCGATGCCGCGCAGCCGGCCGCGGGCTTCCGACTGCTTGCGGCGCTCCGCGAAACCGGCCCAGTCGGCGTCCTTCATGGCGTCTTCCATCAGGCCGGTGAAGTCGCCGGAATCGATGACGTCGCCCAGTCCCATGGTGTGGGGCATCTCGTCGGCGTCGGGGAAGTTGATGCGGCGGATCTCGTCGGAGCTGATACCGGCGTCCTTCGCCGCCTGCTCCACCAGCCGCTCGATCATGTAGGCGGCCTCCGGCCGGCCCGCGCCGCGATAGGCGTCGGTCGGCACGGTGTTGGTCATGACGCCCTTCACGTTGAGGTACATCTTCGGGATCTTGTAGAGCCCGGTGTACATGCCGGCGCATGCGTCGGTCGGGATGAAGGGCGCGAAGTTCGCCAGATAGGCGCCCAGCGCCGCATAGGTGGTCGCCCTGAGCGCCTGGAAGCGGTTCTGCTCGTCCATCGCCACCTCCACGAAGGTGACGTGGTCGCGGCCCTGGCTGTCGGAGACGAACATCTCGCCCCGGTCGCCGGTCCAGCGCACGGAGCGGCCCAGCCGCTTCGCCGCCCACAGCGTCAGGCAGGCCTCCGGATAGAGGAACGCCTTGGTGCCGAAGCCGCCGCCGACATGGCCGGTGACCAGCCGGAGGTTCTTCATGTCGATGCCCAGCATGGCCGAGAGCTGCTGCATCTGCATGGCCGGGCCCTGACTGGGCACGTAGAGGGTGATCTTCCCGTCGCCCGGCTTCACCTCGGCCACGGCCGCGCGCGGCTCCATGGCGTTGCAGACCAGGCGGTTGTTGACGATGCGGACCTTCGAGACCTTCGCGGCCTTGTCGAAGATGGCTGCGACTTCCTCCTTGTCGCCCTTCTCGTAGTCCAGGATGACGTTGTTCGGCGCCTCCTCCCAGACCTGCGGCGCGCCGTCCAGCGTCGCCTCGTAGGTGCCGGTGGCCACTGGCAGCTCGTCGAAGTCGAACTCGATCAGGTCGGCGGCGTCGCGCGCCTGCGCCAGCGTTTCGGCGACGATGAAGGCGACCGGTTCGCCGACATGGCGCACCTTCTCCTTCGCCAGGATGTGGCGCGGCGGCTTGGGATGCTTCGAGCCGTCGCCGTTGCGGATGTCGGTGAGACAGGCCAGCGGCTTGACGTCGTCCTGCGTCAGCTCCTCGCCGGTCAGCACCGCGACCACGCCGGGCGCGCTGCGCGCCGCCTCGACGTCCAGCTTCGTGATCGTCGCGTGCGCCACGGGCGAGCGGAAGACATGGCCCTTCAGCGCGCCCTCCACGTGCACGTCGTCGGTATAGCGTCCCTGGCCGCGCACCAGGACCGGATCCTCGACCCGCCGCGGGCCGTCGCCAATGCCGAATTTCATGTTTCCGCCTCCCCGATGCGAACTGCTGCCTCTTGGCCCTGATTATGGGGCACACCGCCGCCGGCGAACAGGGGGCGGGGCGATGTTCATGCCGCGGGTGCGGTCATTTCGGCCGGCCATGCGGATCCACGGGGACGTTGCAGACCAGCAGCCGGCGCACCTCGGCGCCCTGCCCCAGCGGCAGCATCAGGCGGTGCCAGCTGCCGATCATGATGTCGTCCGGGGCCTGGTGGACGGTGTAGATTGGCGCGTGGTGGCGCTGGACGGCGATGTAGCAGGCGACGAAGAACAGCCGCGTCGGCAGGGTGGTCGGGACCTCGGTCACCAGCCGGCCGGTCATGTCGAATCCCGCCACGCCGGCGATGCGCGAGCCGTAGAGCGCATAGCGGAACCCCTCCCCGCCCTCCAGCGCGTCGACCAGCATGACATAGCCCAGCGCGCCGGCGATCCGCTCCGGTTCGATGCGGAGCTGCTGGGCCACGCCGTCGATCCGGGTCATGTCCTTCCAGTATTCGTGGACCACGGCCAGCGGCCGGTAGGGCAGGTCCGCGGTGTCGGGAAAGACCGTGGCCGACGGGCCGTGCAGGGCATCCCAGATTTCCGGCGCGCTCTCCCGCGTCAGCCGCCCGCGCGCCAGATCCTGGATCAATCGTTCCGGCGGCTGCGTCATCGGGGTCTCTCCGGCGGGTGGGCGCGCCGCCGCTTTGCGCTGCCTCGGGCGTCGGAGGATCGTGGCCGCCCGCGCGGGGGTTGTCAAACCGCCCGGACCGCAACTCCCGGCAGTTCCGCCGTGCGCATGGCGGATGGACGGTGATCGCCCTTCGCAGTGTGGACCGGCTGCACTAATCTCCTCCGCTGGTTGGGATCAGGGGAGACTGGCATGGACGCGAAGCACGATCTGGTCATCCGCGGCGGCACGGTCGTCGACGGCTCGGGCGGGACGCCCTTCGAAGCCGATGTGGCGATCGACGGCGGCGTGATCGCGACGGTCGGCGACGTCGCCGGCAGGGGCGCGGAGGAAATCGACGCGAAGGGCCGCATCGTCACGCCCGGCTTCGTCGACATCCACACCCACTATGACGGCCAGGCGAGCTGGGACCGGCATCTCACGCCCTCGTCCATGCACGGCGTCACCACCGCGGTGATGGGCAATTGCGGAGTCGGCTTCGCGCCCTGCCGGGCCGAGGACCATGGCCGGCTGATCCGCCTGATGGAGGGTGTCGAGGACATTCCCGGCGCGGTGCTGGACGAGGGCCTGCCCTGGAACTGGGAGAGCCTGCCCGAGTACCTCGATGCGGTCGCATCCATCCCCCACGACATCGACTTCGCCGCCCAGGTGCCGCACGGCGCGCTGCGCGTCTATGTCATGGGCCAGCGCGGCGCCGACCGGGAGCCGGCGACGGCGGAAGACATCGCCGAAATGGCGCGGCTGGCGCGCGAGGGCGTGGAGGCCGGGGCGCTCGGCTTCTCCACCTCGCGGACGCTCAACCACCGCACCAGCGACGGCCAGCCGACGCCGACGCTGACCGCCGAAGCGGACGAGCTTGTCGGCATCGCCAACGGCCTCGGCGCCGCCGGCCGGGGCGTGCTGCAGGTGGTCTCCGACCTCAAGGACCGGGAGGAGGAGTTCTCGATCTTTCGCCGCATGGTCACCGAGTCCGGCCGCCCGCTCTCGGTCTCGCTGGCGCAGAACGCCCGCGCGCCGGAGGCCTGGCGGACGACGCTGGACATGATCGGGCGGGCGGCGGCCGACGGCCTGCCCATCCGGGCGCAGGTCTGCGGCCGGCCCGTGGGCATCATCTTCGGCTTCGAGCTGACCATGAACCCGTTCTGCGACTTCCCGGCCTGGGACCGGGCGGCAGCCCTGCCGGTGGCGGAGCGGCTGAAGCTGGTGCAGACGGACGATTTCCGCCGCGAACTGCTGTCCGGCGCGCCGGAGAAACGCTCCGGCTTCGCCCGCCACACGCTGGCCGACTATGACAACATGTTCCCGCTGGGCGATCCGCCGGACTACGAACCGGCGCCGGACCGCTCCATCGGCGCGATGGCGGCGCGTCAGGGCGTGGACCCGGCGGCGCTGGCCTATGAGATGATGGCCGCGGACCACGGCCGGGGCATGCTCTACGTGCCGTTCCTCAACTTCGCCGGCCGCGACCTGCAGCCCAGCTTCGAGATGCTGACCGATCCGAACACCGTGCCGGGCCTGGGCGACGGCGGGGCGCATGTCGGCCTGATCTGCGACGGCAGCTTCCCGACCACCATGCTGACCCACTGGACCCGCGACCGGAAGCGCGGACCGAAGCTGGACCTGGAATGGGTGATCAAGGCGCAGTGCCGCGACACCGCCGAGGCGGTGGGCCTGCTGGACCGCGGCCTGCTGCGGCCCGGCTACCGCGCCGACCTCAACGTCATCGATCATGCGCGGCTGACCCTGCACCGCCCGGAAGTGCTCTACGACCTGCCGGCCGGCGGGCGGCGGCTGATGCAGCGCGCCAGCGGCTATGACGCGACCATCGTCGCGGGCCAGGTGACCTGGCGCGACGGCGAGCCGACGGGCGCCCTGCCCGGGCGGCTGGTCCGGGGCGCGCAGGCCGCTCCCGCCGCAAGGAGCGCCGCCTGATGCCGTCGCGCGTGCATGTCTACTCCAAGTTCAACGACCGTATCGTGGAGCCGCTGCAGGCGGTCTTTCCCGGGGCCGAGATCGTCACCCTGGACAGTGAAGCCGAGTTCGCCGACGGGCTGGGCGAGGCCGAATACCTGATGTGCCTGAAACCGCCGCGCGGCCACTGGGCGAAGGCGAAGCGGCTGAAGCTGGTGCAGAGCTTCGGCGCCGGCATCGACCATCTGGTGCCGATGGACGGCCTGCCCAAGGGCGTGAAGGTCTGCAACGCCGCCGGCCTCGCCGCCGAGCCCATGGGCGAATACGCCCTGACCCTGATCCTGATGTGCCTGAAGCGCGCCTGCTGGGCGGTCACCGGCCACCGTTCCGCCACCTGGCGGCAGTACATGCCGGGCTCGGCCAGCGGCGCCACGGTCTGCATCCTGGGGCTGGGGCGGATCGGCGAATCGACGGCCGCAAAATGCGCCGCGCTCGGCATGCGCGTCACGGGCACCCAGCGCCGCCCGCGGGAGGTGGCGCATGTCGAGCGGATCTGGCCCGCCGAGCAGACGAAGGAAGCCGTCGCCGATGCCGACGTGGTCGTCTCCATCCTGCCGCTGGTGCCGGAGACCGAGAACCTGATCGACGAGGCGCTGATGCGGGCGATGAAGCCCGGCAGCTACGTCATCAATCTGGGCCGCGGCGGCCAGGTCGACGAGGCGGCGCTGATGAAGCTGCTGGAGGAAGGGCATCTGGCGGGCGCGGCGCTCGACGTCTTCGCGCAGGAGCCGCTGCCGGCCGACAGCCCGCTCTGGACGACGCCGAACCTGATCATCACGCCCCATGTCGCCGGCGGCTTCCCCGACTACATGGGCGGGATCAGCCGCCTGTTCGCCGAGAATGTCCAGGCCCTGGAGGCCGGCCAGCCGCTGAAGACCGAAGTGGACCTCGCGCGCGGCTACTGAGACGGGTCCCGGACCCCGGCGCGCCAATCGCCGCTCAGGCCGCCAGTTCGACCTCGGGCAGGGTCAGGCCCAGCTCCTCGCAGACTTCCGTCGCGCGGCGGACATAGTCGTCGCGCATCTCCGCATTGGTGCGCTGCTTGATGCCCCATTTGCGGAAGATCTCGTTGTTCTTCGATTTCGGCCGGCCGAAGAAGGCGGGCAGATAGGGATAATAGCGGTTCACCGCGTCCTGGATGGCCGTCCGGCCTTCTTCCGTCTCCAGCATTTCCTTCGTGAAGTCCTTGCCGAACTGGGCGTGAAAGCGCTCCTCCGGCATGGTCATGCGGGCGAGATTGCGCAGCGGATGGAAGGAGCACATGGCCAGATCCTCGACCTGGATGATCTCCGCCAGATCGGCCAGCAGCTTGATGACGCAGAACTCGGCCCAGGTTTCCAGCGGGAATTCGAAGATCGAGAGCGGCCGCTTGCCGCTTTCGGGCACCATGCGCGCCGATTCGATACCCATTTCCTCGCCCAGTTCGCGGAAGCGGACGTGATGGCCGTACTCCTCCATGGCCACCCGGCAGGTGAGCCACTTGGCGTAGGGCGTGGGCGCCAGCGCGATGGCGGGCTCGTCGAAGACGCGCGCGCCGTGCAGCTCGTTGACGGCGTGGGAGATGACGATCTTCTCCAGCGCCTCGACATATTCCGGGTCGAGCCCCTTCAGCTCGGCCGCGGTCTTGACCTGCGGGATCTCGGTCATGGCTCAGTCCTCCACGGAGATGTCATGCCCGCCTTGTGCGGGCATCCGGTTTGCGTCGAAACATCCTTCGTCGCGGCGTGGCCGGAACGGCCGTCCGGACCCCCGCACAGGGCGGGGGTGACGGCAAAGGTTGCGGAAGCGATCCGGAGCCGCCGGCATCAGACGAAGGGCTCGGTATTGAACGCCTCGAGATCGGTTTCGAGGGGCGTGTAGTCGCTTTCGAACGCGGCCGCCGCCTCGGCCAGGCTTTCGGGCGTCCAGTCGGCGTCCTCCTGCACCAGCCGGGCGACGGGCCGGGGCTGGCTGAACAGGAAGATCTCGCGCCCGCGCACGCCGAAAAGCTGCCCCGTGACCTGCTGCGCCGCCGGGCCGCAGAGCCAGGTCACGGCGGTCGCGACGTGCTTCGGGTCGAGTTTCAGCGCGCGCGCCTTGTAGGACGCCTGGGCTTCGTTGGCGGGCTGGATGATGTCGGTGACCCGGGTGCGGGCGAAGGGCGCGAGCGCGTTGGCGGTGATGCCGGAGCGGGCCAGGTCCATCGCCGCGACGCGGGTCAGGCCGACCAGCCCGGCCTTGGCCGAGGCGTAGGGCGACTGGCCGAAATTGCCGTAGAGCCCGGCGGTGGAGACGATGTTGACGATGCGGCCGCGGTCATAGCTTTCGCCCCCGCCCCGGCCGGTCTTCGCGTTCTCGCGCATGATCGGCGCGGCGGCGTTGATCAGGTAGAAGGCGGCCGACAGATTGGTGCGGATCACCGCTTCCCAGTCCGCCGGATCGGCCTTGAAGATGAAGGCGTCGCGCAGGATCGCGGCGTTGTTGACGACGATGTCGAGACCGCCGAAGCGGTCCACGGCCATGCCGACGGCATGCCGCGCCGCGCCCGGGCTGGCGATGGATTCGGTGAATGCGGCTGCATCGGCCCCCAGTTCGCCCGCGGCCCGGCGGGCCACGTCCGGATCGCCGCCCTCGCCCGCGATGCCGCCGCCATGATCGGCGATCAGCACCTTCGCGCCCGCTTCGGCGAGGCCCCGTGCGATGGCGAGGCCGATGCCCCGGCCGCCGCCGGTGACGATGGCGACGCGTCCCTCCAGGCTTGCGCTCATGCCCGCTTCCTTTCCTGTTCGGCCAGTTCGCCGGCGCTGTAGAAGGCGTCGGCGTGGCAGTCGGCCTTCGCCAGACCCATGTCGGCGAGCGCCTCGACCGAGCTTTCCACCATGACCGGCGGGCCGGCCAGATAGGCCTTCCAGCCGTCCAGCGGGAATTGCCGCATCAGGTCGGCGCGCAGCACGTCCATCATCATCCCCGTGCGCCGCGCCGTCGGGCCGGACGGCTCCGACAGGGCGAAAGTCACCGACATGTCCCCGTGCGTCCCGGCCAGCGCCTTCAGTTCGTCTTCCATGTAGACGTCGCGTTCGTCGCGGACGCCGACGAAGACGCGGATCGGCTGAGGCAGCCCGGCATCGACCGCGCGCCTGACGATGGCGCGGATCGGCGCGAGGCCGGAGCCGCCGGCCACCGCCACGATCGGGCCGTTGTGTTTCTCGCGCAGATACGAGACGCCGAGCGGGCCCTCGACGCGGACCCGGTGGCCGGGCCGGAGGTCGCGGCGGACGAAGCTGCTGACCCCGCCCTCGCCCGAATCGCGGATGTGGAATTCCGGCCCCGGCTCGTCGGGGCTGTTGGCCATGGAATAGTCGCGCGCCGGCCAGCCGCCCTCGAAGCGGACCGAGGCGTACTGCCCGGCGGAAAAGTCGAACGGCCCGCCGGCCAGGATCTCCAGCCGGACCCGCGCGGTGTCGTGGGTCAGGGGCTCGACGCTCTCGACGGCGCAGTCCAGCTTGCGCAGCGGATGGGCCACGGTCTCGTCCTGATCCTGCCAGGTAACCTCGGCGTCGGACCAGGGCACGGCCCGGCAGGCCAGAATCAGACCCTGGCGCTGTTCGGCGCCGGTCAGGGCGTATTCGGAGAAGGGCGACATCTCGACCTCGCCCGAAGCCAGCGCCGACTTGCAGGCGCCGCAGTTCCCGGACTGGCAGCCGCACGGATAGGCGATGCCGTGACGAAGCGCGGCCTGGAGAATGGTTTCCCCCATGTCCACGTCGATGGTCTTCTCGACATTGGCGATGCGGACGGCGAAGGCCACGGACGCTCCCCGGGAATTATTGTTTGGTTACCCAACAATATCGTTCAAGGTGCGTTCATGATCAAGCGTCAGGAATTGAACCGGGGCATCCTGCCCTCGCTCGTAGGCTACAATCTGCGTCAGGCTCAGATCGCCGTGTTCAAGGATTTCGCGGACAGCGTCGGCCGGCTGGGGATCACCCCCGGACAGTTCGGGGTGCTGGAGCTGATCGCCAACAACGAAGGGCTCAGCCAGTCGGCCCTGGCCCGGGCGCTGGACGTCGACCGTTCGACCATCGTCGGCGTGCTGGACCGCCTCCAGGAAGCGGGGCTGGTGCAGCGCCGCCCCTCCCCGCGGGACCGCCGTTCCCACGAGCTGCATCTCAGCCCGCGCGGGGCCGAACGGGTGGGCGAGGTGCGCCGCGCCATTGCCGAACACGAAGGCCGCATGCTGTGCCGGCTGTCGGCGGAGGAGCGGGCGCGGCTGCTCGATCTGCTGGGCCGCATCCGTTAACGGGTTGTTCGACTTCTCAACCGACTATTGCCAGCCGTCCCGATTCCGCAACAATGCGACAGGGCGAAGGAGCTATCCCGTCGTGGAACTGCCGGAGCACAGCAGCCGATACGTCACCGTACTGGCCGAGGGCGAGGACGCCCTGGCGCGCGCAGACGGCCATTTCCGGCCGGCCATCGAGATGTGGCGCGCGGGCGGCGGACCGCTGCCGGACCGGCGGACGCTGGATCCGGCGCGGCTGGGCCGGCTGCTGGACAGCGTGCTGCTGCTGAAGCGCGAGGGCGACGACCTGATCCACCGCATCGCCGGCGGCGGCTTCATCGCCAGCAATGGCGACTTCGACCCGACCAGCCACGGCATCGGGGAGCTGTCGGCGACGCGCCGCGTGGCCCGCGTGCTGGCGCCGGTCTATTTCGACGTCGTGCAGCGCCCCCGGCCGGTGCTGGTCGACATCGTCTACGCCGACGACGGCGAGACCCTGGCCGACGCCGAGATGCTGATGCTGCCCTATGGCGACGGCGAGTCCGGCGGCGGCCTCAGCCACGTGCTCTCGGTCTACCGCTTCCGCGAATAGCGCCCGCGTCGTCGGAACCAGGTCCCGGATCGGCGGCGCCAAGCGCCACCCAGGACACGGAGTGCACAAGTAAAAATCCCGCGCAGGGCTGTTTCAGGATCACCCCTCCCGACCCGCTGACGCGGGCCACGCTCCCCCTTCCGGGAAGGGGGAGGGCAGGGAGGGGGATGACGTCACGGTGGGCAACGCTCGGGCATGGGGTCCGGGCGGCAGTGTTGAATCAGGGGCAGCCGGCTTCCGCCCAGGCCCTCAGCGCGCCGCGCGAGCCCGGGCCGAAGGCGCCGTCGATCGGTCCCTTGTAGTAGCCGGCGCGCTTCAGATAGCTCTGGGCCACCGTCGCGCGGATGACGCCGCGGGAGATCAGGTCGACATTGTCCTTTACCGTGATTTCGGGCTCGCCGGCCCGGCAGGCCGCGCCCGCGCGGTTGATCAGGGCCTTGCGATGGGTCGGGTTCAGCGTGATCGCCTTGCTGAAGTCGGCCAGCGCCTCCTGGTCGCGGCCCAGCCGGGCCAGCTCCCAGCCGCGCCAGTAGAAGCTGTCGGCCAGCTTGGGCTCCTTCTTCATGGAGACCTCATAGGCCTTCATCGCCGCGTCGGTGCGGCCGAGACGCGAGAGCGCGACCGCGCGGGAGAGGTAGACGCCGTCGGTTTCGTGGCCGCGTTCCAGGGCGCGCTCGACGTCTTCAAGGGCCTCGCCGGAGCGGTTCAGTTCCATCAGGGCGACGGCGCGGCGGTGAAAGTGCAGCCCGTTGGCGGGGTCGTGGCGGGTGGCCGCGTCCAGATCCGGCAGCGCGAGGTGATAGTACTTCTTCTTGTTGTAGGCGTGGCCGCGGCTGGAATACAGCGTCGCCAGCATCACGCCCTTGTAGTCGCCGGATTCGATCAGGGCCGTGCAGGCCTTGACCCGCGCGTCCCAGTTCTGGGACTGCTGACAGAGATCCATGTTGGCGGCCTGCGCTGTGCCGAACCCGGCCAGAACGGCCACCGCCGCCGCGGCGAGGAAGTTACGTACGTTCATCGTTGTCAAACTCCTCAGAGTACCGAACGCTTCTTCGGGAGCGGTTGATCGTACAGTTCGCGGGTGGAACCGGCCGCCCCCGCGCGGCCGCGCCCCTCAGCTGTCCCCTCCGCCGGTCAGGCCCCGTGCAGGCCGACGATCGCGATGGACGACACGTTCTGATGCGGAAACCCGCCCAGATTATGTGTCAGACCGATGGTCGGATCGTCAAGCTGCCTCGCGCCCGCGCGGCCGAGAAGCTGATTGTACATCTCGTAGAGCATACGCAGGCCGGACGCGCCGATCGGGTGGCCGAAGCACTTCAGGCCGCCGTCGATCTGCGCCGGCACGCCGCCATCGGCGTCGAAGAAGCCGTCGAGGAAGTCCTTCCAGGCCTCGCCCTCCTTCGAGATGAACAGGTCCTCCGCCGTCACCAGTTCGGTGATCGAGAAGCAGTCATGGCACTCGAACATCGAGACTTCCTTGCGGGGGTCCTTGATGCCGGCTTCCTGGTAGGCGCGCTTCGCCGCGTGCCGCGTGGTCAGGAAATAGCTGCCGTCCCAGTCGTTGTAGCTCGCTTCCAGGCCATTGGAGACGGCGAGCTGCAGCGCCTTGACCGAAACCATCTCGGCGCGCTTGCGGCCCAGCTTCTCGGCCATCTCGGTGGTGCAGACGATCGCCGCCGCGGCGCCGTCGGAGACGCCGCAGCAGTCGTAGAGGCCCAGCGGCTCGGCCACCATCGGCGCGTTGAGCACCGTGTCGGTGTCGACCGCCTTCTGCAGATGGGCCTTGGGGTTCTTCGCGCCGTTGGCGTGGCTCTTGACCGACACCTGGGCCATGGCGCGCTTCAGATCGTCGGCCCCGACGCCATGCTTCTTGCGGTAGGCGGAGGCGAGCTGCGCGAAGGAACCGGGCGCGGAGGCGTTGGCCCAGTACATGTTGGCGACGGGTCCGGCCATGTTCTGCGGCAGGCCGCCATAGCCGGTGTCCTTGAGCTTCTCGACGCCGCAGGCCAGCGCGATGTCGGCGGCCCCGGAGGCGACGGCGTAGACCGCGCCGCGGAAGGCCTCGGTGCCCGAGGCGCAGTAGTTCTCGACCCGGGTGACGGGGATGTAGGGCAGGCGCAGCGCCGTCGCCAGCGGCAGGGCCGACTTGCCGACGTGGATCTCCTCCAGCGCGGTCGAGAACCACGCCGCCTCGATCTGACTGGTCTCGACGCCGGCGTCGGCGAGGCATTCCTCATAGGCTTCGACGATCAGGTCGTCGGCGTCGCAGTCCCAGCGCTCCCCGAACTTCGAGCAACCCATCCCCAGAATGGCGACCTTGTCGCGGATACCCGACGGCATTTGGCGTTCTCCCCAGTCAAACAGCGGCCGATGAATTTTCGTTCGCATGTGTATCATATCGCCGCGCCGGGCGGAACGGTGCATGCGTCACACGGGGAGGAGAATTGATCGGGGATCGTCCGATGCTGTCATCCCCGATGGCCCGTGGGCCGCTCGGGGACCGGGCGAAGCCAAACGTCGACGCCCTTCCGTCGCCCCGATGCCCGCGCGCCTTCGGCGGCGGGCAAGACACCAAGGGAAACTCACTCCCCGATCAGCGCCTCCAGGGTCTCCAGGCGGTCGGCCTCCGCCGCGGGCTTGTCCCAGCGGATACGGGCGATGCGCGGGAAGCGCATGGCGACGCCGGACTTGTGGCGCTTCGAGCGGTGGATGCCGTCGAAGGCGATCTCCAGCACCAGCTTCGCCTCGACGGCGCGCACGGGGCCGTAGCGGTCCACCGTGTGGTTGCGCACGAAGCGGTCGAGTTCCGCCAGCTCCGCGTCGGTGAAACCGAAATAGGCCTTGCCCACGGGTACCAGCTCCGGGCCCGCCTCGCCGCCGCGCCAGACGCCGAAGGTGAAATCGGAATGGAGCGAGGAGCGCTTGCCGTGGCCGCGCTGGGCGTAGAGCAGGACGCAGTCGACGGTCATCGGATCGCGCTTCCACTTGTACCACAGCCCCTTCGGCCGGCCGGCGCGGTAGGGGCTGTCGGCGCGTTTCAGCATCACGCCCTCGATCGCCGGATGCGGCGGGTCCATGCGCCGGGATTCCAGCTCGTCCAGGTCGCGGAAGGGCACGAGGGGCGAGAGGTCGAGGCGCGGATGCGGCCTGGCCCGCGCCCAGGCCTCCAGTCTCGTGCGCCGGTCGTCGAAGCCGAGGCCGCGGAGGTCTTCCGCGCCGTCGAACAGGATGTCGTAGAGCCGCACGCCGGCGGGAAAGTCGGCCAGCAGTTTCTTCGTGACCGTCTTGCGGTTGAGGCGCTGCTGCAGGTCGTTGAAGCGCCCGAGGGCGCCTTCGCGCATGACCAGCAGTTCGCCGTCCAGCACGCCCTCGCCTTCCAGGCTCTCCAGCAGGTCGGGGAAGGCGGCGGAAATATCGTCGCCGGTGCGCGAGAACAGCCGCCGCTCGCCGCCGTGCAGCGCGAGCTGGACGCGGATGCCGTCCCATTTCCATTCGGCCCGGAAATCCGCCGGGTCGAGCCTCGGGCGCTCGGCGTCGTCGAGCGCATGCGAGAGCATCAACGGGCGGAAGACCACCGCTTCCGAGAGGTCGGGCTTCGGCGCGCGGCCCTCGATCCAGTCGAACAACGGGCCGTAGGGCGGCGCCAGCGCGTGCCAGACCTCCTCGATCTCGTCGATACCGGGCGCGCCCAGCTCGGCCAGCGCCGTCCGCGCCAGCCGCGCCGAGACGCCGACGCGCAGCCCGCCGGTGATCAGCTTCAGCAGCGCCCAGCGGCCATTGGCGTCGAGGCGGTCCAGCAGCTCGGCGACCAGCGCCGGGGCGTCCTTCCGCGCCGCGGCCTCCAGCCGTTCGACGGTCTCGGCCAGGCCCGGCGCGGCGTTCGCCGGCGTCTCGGGCGCGGGCCAGAGCAGGGCCACCGTCTCGGCCAGGTCGCCGACATAGTCGTAGGACAGGCGGAACAGCTCCGGGTCGGTGCGCGCGCCGGCCAGTTCGCGCACCAGCGCCGGCTTGACCGTCTTCAGGCTCAGCTCCCCGGCCAGCGCGGCCAGCGCCACGCCCCGGTCCGGGTCGGGCGTGCGGCGCATGTAGTCCGCGATCAGCCTGACCTTGACGTTGCGCGCGCCGACATGACTCAGCCGGTCGAGCAGTTCGGCGAAGGCTTCCATGTCCGCGGCTACCGTGCGGCTTCAGCGCCCGCCCGCATAGAGCCAGTCGAACAGCGCCGCGTCGGTCCCGGTAAGCCGGCCCGTCCGCGCGATGGCCGTCGCCGCCTCGTTGCGCTTCATCGTGTCGGTGGCGTAGAGCGAGTCGCCCGGCGGCTGGGCCGCGAACTCGACGTGCAGGAAAGCCGAGGCCAGGGCGATGGCGATCTTGGCCTCGGGGCGCACGCCCTCGATGGCGTAGGGATTGTCGATCGAGATGTAGAACACCGTTTCCGCGCGCGTCGGACGGTCGCCGGGGCCCAGGCCGATGGAGCGCCGCTGGTCGACGAGCTGGCCCGATTCCACGGTTTCCGTCCATGAGGTCACGAAATCCTCGGCGCTGCGCCCGCCGGAGGCGCTCGCCCAGACGCGCTCGAAGAACGGCCGCCAGTCCGGGTGGCGCAGCAGGAACTCCGGATGATCGGTGAAGAACAGCAGCATGTCGGGCTGGCAGCCCGGCGCGAACTCGATCCCCGGCAGGTTCGGGGCGGCGGACCTGAGCGCATCCTCGTAGACCCGCTTCACGTCGCCCGGCCGGATCGGCTCGTGCTCCTGGAACAGCGCCACCGAACCGACGCAGACGGGATCGTACCAGCGGTCGTAGAGGGCGATCTCCGCGCCCTCGAGCTCGGGCGGGCGCTCGCCTTCCTGCGCAGCGGCGCCGGCGGCGAGCCCCGCGGCGACAAGGCCGGCCGCGAGCAGGGCGGGCAGCCGGAACGGACGGCGGGCGGGTTCGGCGGTCACGGCGTCTCTCCTGTGTCGGCCTTGGAGCTCCGTTCGAATGTGGGCGATCGCCGCCGGCCTGTCACCCCGCAAGCCCCCCGGTCCCGGGGTCGGCACGCGGTTCAGGCGGCTTCCTCGTCCTCCTCGCGGCCGACAAGATGCAGCGCGCGGGCGTCGCGGCCGATGGAGCGGGCGTAGTGGACCAGCGCGTCCTCCCGGCCATGCGTGACCCAGATCTCCGGGGCATCGACCTCTTCGATGGTGCGGGTCAGTTCGTCCCAGTCGGCATGGTCGGAGATGATCAGCGGCAGCTCCGCGCCGCGTTGCCTGGCGCGGGCGCGGACCCGCATCCAGCCGGAGGCGACGGCGGTCACCGGGTCCGCCATGCGCCGCGACCAGCGGTCGGCGATGGCCGACGGCGGGCAGAGCACCAGCCTGCCCCTGAGCGCCGAACGCGGCAGGCCGGCGACCGGCGCGGTCGGACCCAGCTCGACGCCGAAGCGTTCGTAGAGCTTGCAGAGATTCTGCAGCGCGCCGTGCAGGTAGATGGTCTGATCGAAACCCGCTTCGCGGATCAGGCGGATAACCCGCTGGCACTTGCCCAGCGCGTAGACGCCCAGCAGGTGCGTCCGCTCGGGGAAGCGCTGCATGGAGGCCAGCAGCTTCGCGATCTCCTCCGCGTCCGGCGGATGGCGGAAGACCGGCAGGCCGAAGGTCGCCTCGGTGACGAAGACGTCGCAGGGCACGACCTCGAAGGCTTCGCAGGTGGGATCGCGGCGGCGCTTGTAGTCGCCGGAGACGACGATGCGCTCGCCGCCGTGCTCGATCACCGCCTGGGCGCTGCCCAGGACATGGCCCGCCGGGGCGAGGCGGAGCCTGGCGTCGCCGATGGTCAGCGTCTCGCCGAGGCGGAGCGGCTGCAGGCTGCGGCCCGCGCGTTCGCCGTAGCGCGCCTCGGCGATGGCCAGCGTCTCCGGCGTCGCCAGCACCGCCCCGTTGCCGGGACGGGCGTGGTCGGCATGGCCGTGGGTGACCACGGCCCGGTCCACGGGGCGGACGGGGTCGATGTAGAAATCGCCGGCATGGCAGTAGAGCCCCGCGGGGCGCGGCTCCAGCCAGGACCGGCGGCGGCTCAACTGAGCAGCAGCGCCGACAGCCGGCGCCGCGTCGGGCGGGTCAGCGGATCCTTCGGACCCCAGGCCTCGAACAGCTGCACCAGTTTCTTGCGGGCGGCGTCCTCGTTCCACTCGCGGTCGTGCTCGAAGATGTGCAGCAGGTGCTCGACCGCTTCCTCGCGCCGGCCGGCCGACAGCAGCGCCTCGGCCAGGTCGTAGCGGACCTGCGAATCGGACGGCTTCCCGTCCAGTTCGGCCTGCAGCCTGTCGACCTCCTCCGATCCCGCCGGGTCGCCGGTGTTGCGCGCCAGGTCGAGCGCCGCCTTGGCGCCGGAGATCTCGCCATGGAGGGAAATCGCCACCGGCACCTGGTCCAGCACTTCCTGCGCGGCATCCAGTTCGCCCAGTTCGACATAGCAGCGGATCAGCCCGGCGAAGCCCTCGGGGCTTTCCGGCTGCTCCTGCAGCAGCTGCGCATAGGCGCGCGCCGCGGTAGCGAAGTCGCCTTCCTCGCGTGCGGCGCTGGCTGCTTCGATGAGCTGTTCGGCGGGGCTCGGGCCGATGCCGCCGGCGATGCGATCGATGAACTCCCGGATCTGGCTCTCCGGCAGGGCGCCCATGAAGCCGTCCACCGGCTGACCGTCCTGGAACGCGAACACCGCCGGGATCGACTGGATGCGCATCTGCTGGGCGATCTGCTGATTCTCGTCGACGTTGATCTTCACCAGCTTGACCTTGCCGCCGGCCTGCTGGACCACCTTCTCCAGAATGGGCGTGAGCTGCTTGCAGGGGCCGCACCAGGGGGCCCAGAAGTCGACCAGCACCGGCTGTTCGCGCGACGCCTCGACGACGTCGGCCATGAAATTGCGGGTATCGGTGTCCTTGATCAGATCGCCGGCCGCGGGTGCCGCGCCGCTGTCGGCGCCGCCAATTATCGTTTCCATCTGCTTCGATCCCCGTGGTTCATGTCGTGTCCCGTGATGTAGAACGTCCGGAGCTTCAGGGCAATCGGGGGGCGCGCGCGGCCATGGCGGAGGAAAGGACGGGACGGCTGAGGTCCGGCTGGACCACCGGCGCCTGCGCGACCGCCGCGGCCAAGGCGGCCTTCACCGCGCTGCTGACCGGGCGTTTCCCCGATCCTGTGACCATCACCCTGCCGAAGGGGCAGACGCCCGCCTTCGCGCTGGCGTATCAGGGGCTTTCCGGCGAGGCCGCCAGCGCAGGCGTGATCAAGGACGCCGGCGACGACCCCGACGTCACCCACGGCGCGCTGATCGTCGCCACGGTGCGCCGCCTGCCGGCCGGTTCGGGCGTCCGCTTCCGCGCCGGCGAGGGCGTCGGCACGATCACGAAACCCGGCCTGCCGCTGCCCCCCGGGGAGCCGGCGATCAACCCCGTGCCGCGCGACATGATGCGGGCCGCCATCTTCGAGGCCGCGAGCGCCCTTGGCGCGGCGGGCGACGCGGAGATCGAGATCTCCATCCCCGGCGGGGAGAAACTGGCGGAGCGCACCTGGAACGGCCGCCTCGGCATCGAGGGCGGGCTTTCGATCCTCGGCACCACGGGCATCGTCAAGCCGTTTTCCTGCGCCGCCTGGATCGCCTCGATCCACCGCGGCGTCGATGTCGCGGTGGCAAACGGCTTCGCTCACGTCGCCGCGGCCACGGGCTCGACCTCGGAAGCGGCGGTACGCGCGCGCTACGGCCTGGACGAAAGCCATGTCCTCGACATGGGCGACTTCATCGGCGGCACGCTGAAGTACCTGAAGTCCCATCCCGTACCGCGGCTCACCATCGCCGGCGGCTTCGCCAAGCTGCTGAAATTCGCGCAAGGGGCGAACGACCTCCATTCGGGCCGCAGCCAGGTGGATTTCGCCCGGCTTGCGGCGACGCCGGGCCTGCCGGAGGCGCTGCGCGCGAAGGTCGCCGCGGCCAACACGGCCAAGCAGGCGCTGGACCTCTGCGGAGAAGCCGGCTTCGACCTCGCCGGGCCGGTGGCGGAGGCCGGACGGGCGCGCGCGGCGGAGATGCTGGCGGGCACAGGGGTCCGGGTCGGCGTCATGATCGTCGACCGCCAGGGCGGGATCGCCGCGCTGGCGGAAGATGCAAGCGCATGAAACGGGTCTTGCTGCTGGCCGGCACGGGGGAAGCACGCGCGATTGCGGCGGCGCTGAGAGACCGCTTCCGGGTCACCGCTTCGCTGGCCGGCGCGACGGCGCGGCCCGGCGATCTCGGCGTCGCCACCCGCACCGGCGGCTTCGGCGGGGCCGACGGGCTGCGGCGATTCATCGAAGCCGAAGGGATCGACCTGCTGATCGACGCCACGCACCCTTTCGCCGCGCGGATGAAGGCGAATGCGGCGGCGCAGATGGTTCCGGTGCTCCATGTCATCCGCCCGCCCTGGCGGCCCGGCCCGGACGAACGCTGGACCGTCGTTCCAGACCTCGAGGCCGCGGCCCGGGCGCTGCCCGCGGACGCCCGCGCCTTCCTGGCGCTGGGCGCGCGCCATCTCGATGCCTTCCGCGGCCACCCGGCGGAGATGCTGGTGCGCAGCGTGGACGCGCCGCCCGCGCCGGACACAGCGAACAGGTCTTCGCTTGAATCCCCCTCCCCCTTGGTGGGGGAGGGTCGGGGTGGGGGTGAGACACCCGGCGCCGGTGATGGGCTCAATGATTCAGAAGGCGCGCCAGCCAGCCATGCCATCCCTCGCGCGCCGACCGTCATCACCTTCATCCAGGGCCCGCCCGGCGCCGTGGCGGAAGAGACGGCGCTGCTCCGCGACCGCCGCATCACGCATCTGGTCTGCCGCAATTCGGGCGGCGGCGCCGGCCGGGCCAAGCTGGATGCGGCGCGGGCGCTCGGGATCGAGGTCATCGTGATCGGCCGTCCGCCCCCACCTTCCGGCGAGATTGTGGAATCCCCGGAAGACGCCATCCGCTGGGCGCTCGCCCGCGCCGGCGATTGACGCTCCCGCCCCCTCGCCGCACTCTCCGGCGAGAGACGATGTCACCGGGGAGGACAGCATGAACGCGGACGGGGCCGGGCGGCCGGACTATCACGACTTCATGGCGGGCTTCGATCCCGACAGCCTGGTGCGGGAGCTGGCCGGCGACATGAGCGCGCTCAACGCCTGCGTCGAGTGCTGCGACCGGCACGCCGGCCAGGGCCGGGTGGCGGTGAACTATGAGGGCGCGGACGGGACCAGCCGCGCCATCACCTTCGAGGAACTGAGAGATCGCTCGGCGCAGGTGGCGAACCTGCTGGCGAAGCACGGCGTCGGCCCCGGCGACCGGGTCTCGGGCCTGCTGCCGCGGATTCCGGAGCTGGTGGCGCTGGTGCTCGGCGTCTGGCGCGCCGGCGCGGTCTACCAGCCGCTGTTCACCGCCTTCGGGCCGAAGGCGATCGATCATCGCCTGAAGACGAGCGGCGCGAAGGTCGTGGTCACCGACCGGGAGAACCGGCCCAAGCTGGACGAGGTCGAGGAGCGCCCCGTCATCATGACCATCGGCGGCCATGGCGGCGACATCGACTTCAACGCCGCCGCGGACGCGGAGCCCGCCCGCTTCGAGCCGGTGATGCGGAAGGGATCCGACGGCATGCTGCTGATGGCGACCTCGGGGACGACGGGCCTGCCCAAGGGTGTGAAGGTGCCGCTCTCGGCGCTCCCCGCCTTCGCCGCCTACATGAAGTTCGGCCTGGAGCTGCTGCCCGACGACGTGTTCTGGAACATCGCCGATCCGGGCTGGGCCTACGGCCTCTACTACGCCGTCACGGGGCCGCTGCTGCTGGGCCACCAGACCACGCTGCACGACGGCCCGTTCAGCGTCGACAGCACGGTGCGCATCGTGAAGAAGCTGGGCGTCACCAACTTCACCGGCGCCCCCACCGCCTACCGCATGATCGCCGCCGGCGGCGGCGAAGCGCTGGCGACGATGAAGGGGCAGATCCGCGTCGCTTCCAGCGCCGGGGAGCCGCTCAACCCGGAGCTGATGCGCTGGTGGGAGGCCAATGTGGGCAGCCGCCTGTTCGACCAGTACGGCCAGACCGAATGCGCCATGGTGCTGATGAACCATCACGGGCTCAGCCATGATGTCCATCCGGGCGCCGCCGGCTATCCCATGCCGGGCTTCGCGCTCGCCGTGGTCGACGAGCAGGGCCGTCCGGTCGAGAAAGGGCAGCATGGCATCCTGGCGGTGGACCTGAAGAACTCCCCCTACATGTTCTTCGAGGGCTATCTCGGCCGCGAGGGGCAGGACTGGGTTGGCGATTACTACCTCACCGGCGACACGGTCGAGGAAAACCAGGACGGCACCATCAGCTTCGTCGGCCGCTCCGACGACGTCATCACCTCGGCGGGCTACCGCATCGGCCCCTTCGACGTCGAAAGCGCCCTGCTGGAGCACCCGGCGGTGGCCGAATCGGCGGTGGTCGGCAAGCCGGACCCGGAGCGCGGCGAGATCGTCAAGGCCTTCGTCATCCTGACCGCGGGCCATGCGGGCACCGACGCGCTGGCCGAGGAACTGCGCCAGCATGTCCGTCAGCGGCTCGGCAAGCACGCCTATCCGCGCGAGGTCGCCTTCCCCGACAGCCTGCCCAAGACGCCGTCGGGCAAGATCCAGCGCTTCCTGCTCAGGAAGGAATAGAGCGCGGGCAGGGTCTGGCGGTGATCCCCCCTCGATGGGGGAGGGTCGGGGCGGGGGTGAATTGGCGAAGCCGAATGGTCTCCGGTACATCCGAAAGCCGCCGCCGCCGCGCTGCATACCTTCCGGATCCCGGAGACGGCGGGCTGGCCGGCCCGGCCATCTCCAGACCGCCTGCGCCAGGAGCTCAGCCCGGCTTCGTCAGGCGGAAATGGCCGACGTCGATGACGCCGTGCTGGAAGCCCGCGGCGCAGTAGGCCAGGTAGTAGTCCCAGAGCCGCCGGAAGCGCTGATCGAAGCCGGGCATGGTCTGGATGTCCCCCCAGGCGCCGTGGAAGCGTTCGCGCCAGTCCAGCAGCGTCCGGGCGTAGCACTGGCCGAAGAAGCGTTCGGCCCGGGCCTCCAGCCCCGCCGCGCCCGCCGCGCGCACCAGGCGCTCGGCGCTGGGCAGCATGCCGCCGGGAAAGACAAAGCGCTGGATGAAGTCGGCGCGGCGGCGGTAGCTCTCGAAGGCCGCCTCGTCGATGGTGATGGACTGCACCACGGCGCGGCCGCCGGGCTTCAGCCGTTCGCGGACGGTGCGGAAGAAGGCCGGCCAGTGTTCCTCGCCCACGGCCTCGAACATCTCGATGGAGACCACGCGATCATAGGTTCCCCCGGTCTCCCGGTAATCGGTGAGGTGGAAGCTGGCGCGGTCGGCGAAGCCGCCCTCCGCCGCGCGCCGCCTGGCCCATTCGAGCTGCTCGGTGGACAGGGTGACGCCCTCGACGGTGGCGCCGTATTCGCGCGCGGCGAACGCCGCGAAGCCGCCCCAGCCGCAGCCGATCTCCAGCACCCGGCATCCGGGACGCAGGTCGGCCAGCTCGGCGATGGCCCGGTACTTGGCTTCCTGCGCGCGCTCCAGACTGTTGGCGCCGTCGGCGTAGAGGGCGGCGGAATAGGTCATCGAGGGGTCGAGCCAGCGGGCGTAGAAGTCGTTGCCCAGGTCGTAGTGCTCGGCAATGTTGCGCCGGCTGCCGCGGCGGCTGTTGCGGCGGCGGCGATGGGCCAGCAGGTTGACCACCCGCGACAGGGCCGAACCCTGCAGCGCGTCGTGCAGCGCCGTGCGGTTGGCCTGGATCACGCGGAACACCGCCAGCAGGTCCGGCGTCGTCCATTCGCTGTCCAGAAAGGACCGCGCGACGCCGATCTCGCCGCCGAGCGCCAGCCGTCTCAACGCCCGCCAGTCGCGGATCGCGACCTCCGCCGTCTCGCCGCCGCCGCCGCCTTCCAGCACCCGCCCGTCGGGCAGGGTCACGCGGATGCGGCCGCGCTCCATGCGCGCCAGCAGCCCGGCCAGCAGCCGCGGCCAGAGCCGTCCCGCCAGCCCCGCGCCCTCGCGGCGGCCGGCGTCCCCGAAATCCAGGTCCATCGTCATCCCCGAACGGTTCCCGCCGCGCCGCCGTTGCGGCCGATGAAGGGAACGCCCTTCAGCAAGAGCCGCGCCGCTTCCCAGTGAATACCGGCGATCACCTTGTAGGTCATCAGCGGATGACGCAGCGCCGCGCCGAGCAGCGCCCGGTCGGTCAAGGGCCGGCGCCGGCCGGTGAAGGCCGCGCCCAGCACGGGTCCGTCGGCGTCGGAATGGCGGATGACGACGGCGACATCCTCGCCGGGCGGGCGGACCTGGAAGCGGTACTGGCCTTCCATGGTCAGGAAGGGAGAGACGGGAAACCCCTTGTCGGCGCGCTGGCGGATCAGGGCGCCGTCGCGGCCGCCGTCCACGGGCAGGACATAGGCGTGGCGCTCGCCGAAGGTGTTGTGCACCTCGTAGACCGTGGCCGTCACCGCGTCCCCGCTGTCGCGGCAGAAATAGACCGTCAGCGGATTGAAGACATAGCCCATCAGCCGCGGATAGCACAGCATCTCGACCCGGACCGGGCGCTCGACGCCGATCCCGGCCACGGCCCGGTCAATCCACTGGCGCAGTGTGCCCTCGCGCTCCTTCGGTCCGTGATCGGGGCTCCGGATCGACATCAGACCCGCGCGGTCATGGGCGAACAGCCTGAGATCCCGATCGAGTTCGTCCAGCCGGTCGATATCCGCCAGCAGGGTGAAGACGCGGTAGGACAGGCGGTGGCGGCGCGGTCTCAGACGCTGGTGGACCACCCGGCCTTCATATATGGCGCCGGCATCGGCCATCAGGCGGCCCGCCGCCGGGCGGCCAGCAGCTCGGGCCAGCCGGCCGGGATCTGCAGCCGGCCGGATTCGTCGTCGACCCGCCAGGGCCGCCTCAGTCCGCTCAGTCCCTCGGCCACGGCGAGGCCGGACTGGATGCCGTCCTCGTGGAAGCCGTAACCCAGATGCGCGCCGCAGAACCAGAGATTCCGCGCGCCCTGGATGTTCCAGATCATCTTCTGCATGGCCGCCGCCTCGCCGTCGAACACGGGATGATCATAGGGGAAACTGCGCAGCACCGTCCCCGCCGCCGGCTGGTCCGCGGGGTTGAGGGTGACGAACAGCTCGCGCCGGGTCGCCAGCGGCTGCAGGCGGTTCATCCAGTAGGTCACCGAGGGCGGGCGCTTGCCGTCGTCCTCGCCCAGCAGGTAGTTCCAGCTGGCCCAGGCCCGCCGCCGCCGCGGCATGAAGGCCGGGTCGCTGTGCAGCACCGCCAGATTGCGCTGATAGCGGAAGCCGCCCAGGACGCGGCGTTCGGCGCCGTCGGCGTCCTTGATCATGGCCAGCGCCTCGTCGGCGTGGCAGGCCATGATCACCGCGTCGTGAATCTCGACGCCGTCCTGGCGATCCTCGACGCGCACGCCGTCGGGGGTTCGGGTGATGGCCTCGACGCCGGTGTTCAGGCGCACGCGGTCGCGGAAGCCGGCCGTCAGCGCCTCGACATAGGCCCGGCTGCCGCCGCGGACGGTGCGCCAGCGCGGCCGGTCGGTCAGGCCCAGCAGGCCGTGATTGTCCATGAAGCGGAAGAAGGCCGCCGCGGGGAAGTCCAGCATCCGCGCCGCCGGCGTCGACCAGATCGCCGCGCCCATCGGCAGCACGTGGCGGCTGACCAGTTCCGGGCCGAAGCCGTGGCAGTCCAGGAACTGGCCCAGCGTGGCCTCGCCGCCGCCGGCGAGATGCGCCTTGCCGGCGCGATGGAAGCGGCCGATGTCGCGCAGCATGCGGTAGAAGCGCGGGCTGGCGAGATTGGACGCCTGGGCGAACAGCATGGACGGCCGGGCGGCGCCGTATTCGAACCGCCCGCCTTCCGCCGAGACCGAGAAGGACATGTCCGACGGTGCGGTCTCCACGCCCAGCCTGTCGAACAGCGCCAGCAGGTTGGGGTAGTTGCGGTCGTTGCAGACGATGAAGCCGGTATCGACCGGTACGGCGCGGCCGCCATCGTCGACGTCGACCGTGTTGGCGTGGCCGCCGGCGTATTCGGCGCGGTCATAGACCGTGACCCGGTAGTTGCCGGCCAGCAGCCAGGCGGCCGACAGGCCGGAGATGCCGGCGCCGACGACGGCGATGCGGGAGCCGAATGGGAGGCCGGCGGTCATGGGGCGGACATCATGAACAGTTTCATTTCGATCATGGCCCCACTACGTCTGCCTTCCGGCGGCGGATCACAGCGCCGCCCGGCAGTGATCCACCGGCCGCCGGGGCCGTAGAAGGGACCATGAGGGCAATGGCGACAGTGCGCAGCGGCGGACCGACAGGCGCGACGGCCGCACCGGAGATCGACGGCGTCGCGCTGCTGGCGCGGGTTGCCGAGGCGCGGTGCCGGCTGAGCTTCGCCGACCTGTTCGGCCATTTCGGTCCGCGCATCAAGGGCTTCATGATGCGCTCAGGCGCGTCCGAGGATCTGGCCGAGGAAGTGGTGCAGGAAACCATGGTGACCGTCTGGACCAAGGCGCATCTGTTCGATCCGGCGAAGGCCGGCGCCAGCACCTGGATCTTCACCATCGCCCGCAACAAGCGCATCGACCTGATCCGTCGCCGCAACCGCCCGGAGCCGGACCCGAACGATCCCATGTTCGTGCCCGACCCGCCGGAGAGCGGCATCGAGACGGTGACCCGCAAGCAGGACGAACGGCGCATCCGCCAGGCGATTTCCGAACTGCCGCCGGAGCAGGCGCAGATCGTGATGCTGTCCTTCTTCGAGGAGCTACCCCATTCCGCCATCGCCGAACGGCTGGACCTGCCGCTCGGCACCGTGAAATCGAGGCTGCGGCTCGCCTTCCGCAAGGTGCGTGATTCCGTGGGAGAGGATTCGTGATGTCGATCCGACACCATCCGGCCGAGACGACCCTGATCGCCTACGCCGCCGGCCATCTGGACGAGGCCCTGTCGGCCATCGTCGCCAGCCATCTGGCCGTCTGCCCGCGCTGCCGCGGGCGCAGCCGCCTGGCCGACGGCATCGGCGGCGAGCTGCTGGACTCCGCCGAGCCCGCCACCCTGCGCGACGATGCGCTGGACGCGGTGCTGGCCCGCATCGCCGGCGCGGGGCCCGAGACCGCCGAACCGGCGCCACGGGCCGGCCGTCACGGCGTGGCCGCGCCGCTGGGCCAGCTCCTGCCGGAGCGGCTTTCGGACATCCGCTGGCGCACCGTCGGGCCCGGCATCCGCCAGGCGCGCCTGGGCGAGACGGGCCGCGACCCGGAAGGGCTGAAGCTGCTGAAGATCGCGCCGGGCCGCTCGGTGCCGCGCCATACGCACCGGGGCCACGAGATGACCCTGATCGTCTCCGGCTCCTACACCGACGAGCTCGGCCGCTTCCAGGCCGGCGACATCGCCGACCTGGACGGCGAGGTGGATCACCAGCCGGTCTCCGACACCGGCGAGGACTGCATCTGCATCATCGCCACCGACGCCCCGCTCCGCTTCGAGGGCTGGGTGCCCCGGCTGATGCAGCCCTTCGTGCGCATCTGATCCGGCCGCGGAGATCGATCGCCCCTGCAATTCCTCCACCCTTGTGGGGGAGGTGACTGCGCAGCAGCCGGAGGGGGCTGGTTGGCGCGTGCGGAACGCTCCGGGCCGGCGCGGTGCCGATTTCTGTTGTGCGGTGCTGATTTCGGGGTAAACGGGAACTGCGCTCCCTGATTTCGGGGCGCTTTGGGAACCCCGAGCCCATGACCGGCTACGCCAATCTGATGACCGGCGATCCCGCGCCCTGGTTCCATCAGCGCTCCTTCGCCAACCCGCGCTACGCCTTCGACACGGCGGCGGGCCGCTACATCGTGCTGTGCTTCTTCGCCTCCGCCGGCGACGACCATGCGAAGGCCGCCATTGCCGGCGTCCGCGCCCGCCCCGACCTGTTCGACGACACCATGGCCTCCTTCTTCGGCGTCAGCGCCGATCCGGCCGACGAGAGCGGCCGGCGCGTGGCAGAGAGCTATCCGGGCTATCGCTTTCTCTGGGATTTCGACGGCCTGATCGGCCGTCTCTACGGCGCGTTGCCGAAGGAGCCGGCGGCGGGCGCGGCCCCTGTGGTGCGCCGGCGCTGGGTCGTCCTCGACCCGACGCTGAGGGTGCTGAAGGTGCTGCCCTTCCGCGGCGACCGGGGCGACATCGCCGAACTGCTGGCCTTTCTCGACGGCCTGCCGCCGCCGTCGCGCCATGCCGGCGTGGAGCTGATGGCGCCGGTGCTGGTGCTGCCCAACGTCTTCGAACCGGCTTTCTGCGCGAAGCTCATCGGCCTCTACGAGGAGCATGGCGGCGAGGAATCGGGCTTCATGCGCGAACGCGACGGCCGCACCGTCGCCACCTACGACAACGCCCACAAGCGCCGCCGCGACCACGTGATCGAGGACGAGGCCGTGATCCAGCAGGCCCGGGCGCGGATCGCGCGCCGCGTGGTGCCGGAAATCCGCAAGATCCACCAGTTCGAGGTGACGCGGATGGAGCGCTACATCGTCGCCTGCTACGACGCCGAGGAGGGCGGACATTTCCGCACCCACCGCGACAACACGACCCGGGGGACGGCGCACCGGCGCTTCGCCGTCTCGGTCAACCTGAATGACGGGTTCGAGGGCGGCGAGGTCGGCTTTCCCGAATACGGCCCGCGCGGCTTCCGGCCGCCGGCGGGCGGGGCGCTGGTGTTCTCGTGCTCCCTGCTGCACCGGGTCTCGACGGTGACGCGGGGCCGGCGCTACGCCTTCCTGCCCTTCCTCTATGACGACGCCGCGGCGCGCCTGCGGGAGGCCAACAGCCGCTTCCTGGAGGACGGTCAGAGCCGATACCGCGCCACCCCGGCGAGCGAGCCGGAAACCGAAGGGGCGCGTCAGGCGTAGGGCAGCTTCGCCTTGCCGGCCCCCGGCCGCCCGCCTATCTTCCGCCACACGCCGACATTCACGGACCGAGGTCAGGGCGAACCCATGCCGATCCACGCGGCTCTCAACCACAAGACGCTGTACGACTACGACCGCAAGGTCTCGCTCTCGCCGCAGGTGATCCGGCTGCGGCCGGCCGGCCACTGCCGGACGCGGATCATCGGCTATTCGCTGAACATCTCGCCGAAGAACCACTTCATCAACTGGCAGCAGGACCCGCTGGGCAACTATCTCGCCCGCGTGGTCTTTCCCGATCCGGTGGACCATTTCCACGTCGAGGTCGACCTGACCGCCGAGATGGCGGTGCTCAATCCCTTCGACTTCTTCGTCGCCGAGCATGCCGAGACCTACCCCTTCGCCTATGAGGGCGAGGAGGCCGAGGAACTGGAGCCCTACCTCGACCCGGAGCCGGCGGGGCCGCTGCTGCAGGAATACCTGACGAAGGTCGACCGTTCGGAACGCCACATCGTCGACTTCCTGGTGGCGGTGAACCAGGACCTGGAACAGCGCATCGACTACATCGTGCGCATGGAGCCCGGCGTGCAGACGCCGGAGGAGACGCTGGAGAAGAACCGCGGCTCATGCCGCGACTCGGCCTGGCTGATGGTCCAGATCCTGCGCCATTGCGGGCTGGCGGCGCGCTTCACCTCGGGCTACCTGATCCAGCTCACGCCGGACCAGAAGGCGCTCGAAGGTCCGACCGGACCGGAGGCCGACTTCACCGACCTGCACGCCTGGGCCGAGGTCTACCTGCCCGGCGCCGGCTGGATCGGTCTCGACGCCACCTCCGGGCTGCTGGCCGGCGAGGGCCACATTCCGCTGGCCTGCGCCGCCGTGCCGACCAGCGCCGCGCCGATCACCGGCAATGTCAGCCGCTCCGAGGTCGATTTCCGCCACGAGATGTCGGTCCAGCGCATCTACGAGAGTCCGCGGGTGACCAGGCCCTACACGGGCGCGCAGTGGGCGGCGATCGACGTTCTGGGCGAGGCGGTGGAAGCGCGCCTGACGCAGGGCGACGTGCGGCTGACCATGGGCGGCGAGCCGACCTTCATCTCCATCGACGACATGGACGGCGCGGAATGGAACACCGCCGCGCTGGGTCCGACCAAGCGCAAGCTCGCCTACAACCTGATCCAGCGCCTGCGCAAGCGCTTCGCGCCGGACGGCTTGCAGACCTTCGGCCAGGGCAAGCAGTATCCGGGCGAGCCGCTGCCGCGCTGGGCCTTCGGTCTCTACTGGCGGGGCGATGGCCGGCCGCTGTGGAACGAGGAGCGGCTGATCGCCCGTGAGGACGTGGACTACAAGCCGACGCCCGTGGACGCGAAGCGCTTCATCATCTCGCTCTGCGAGAGGCTGGAGGTCGACCCGGACTACGTGATGCCGGCCTATGAGGACCCGCTGGAGCACGTCCAGGCGGAACAGGGCCTGCCCGTGAACCTGGACCCAGACGCGCCGGAACTGCAGAAGGACCAGGACCGCGCGCGGCTGGCCCGGGTGCTGCGTCAGGGCCTGGGCAATCCGGTGGGCTATGTCCTGCCGCTGCAGGCCTGGCAGGCCAAGGCCGGTCCGTCCTGGATCACCGGCCGCTGGCCGTTCCGCGGTGAGCACCTGTTCCTGCTGCCCGGCGATTCGCCGGTCGGCTTCCGGCTGCCGCTGGAATCGCTGCCCTACATCCCGCCCGGCCGCTATCCCTATCATTTCCCGGCCGACCCGTTCTCCATCGAGGGGCCGCTGCCGGAGCCGGACCTGAAGCGCCAGCCCTTCCGTCGCGGCGAGACTGGGCCCGCCGGCGAGACGCAGTCGCCCCAGCGCCTGCCGGACCCGGCGGCCCAGCGCGAGCCGACGGAAGGCGACGTCGGGCTGGTCAGCAAGGACGTGCGCACAGCCCTGGCCGTGGAGCCGCGCGGCGGGCGGCTCAACGTCTTCATGCCGCCGACCAGCCAGGCCGAGCAGTATCTGGAGCTGGCGGCGGCCTGCGAGGACGTCGCCGCCGAGATGGACATCCCGATCCACCTGGAAGGCTACGACCCGCCCCACGATCCGCGGCTCAACGTCATCAAGGTCACCCCGGACCCCGGCGTGATCGAGGTGAACATCCACCCCTCGGCCAGCTGGAGCGGCCTGCGCGACGTGACCATGGCGCTCTACGAGGAGGCCCGCCAGTCCCGGCTGGGCACCGAGAAGTTCATGGTCGACGGCCGCCATATCGGCACCGGCGGCGGCAATCACATCGTCTGCGGTGGCAAGTCGCCGGCCGACAGCCCGTTCCTGCGCCGCCCCGACCTGCTCGGCTCGCTGATCCGCTACTGGCAGAACCATCCGAGCCTCTCATACCTGTTTTCCGGGCTGTTCATCGGCCCGACCAGCCAGGCGCCCCGGGTCGACGAAGGCCGCGACGACATCCTCTACGAACTGGAGATCGCGCTGGCGCAGCTGCCCGGCCCGGGCGAGAACGCGCCGCTGTGGCTGGTCGACCGCATCCTGCGCAACCTGCTGATCGACCTGACGGGCAATACCCACCGCGCCGAGATCTGCATCGACAAGCTCTACTCGCCGGACGGGCCGTCGGGGCGGCTGGGCCTGGTGGAGTTCCGCGCCTTCGAGATGCCGCCGCATGCGGAGATGAGCCTGGCGCAGCAACTGCTGCTCAGGGCGCTGATCGCGCGCTTCTGGGATCATCCCTACACCAAGCCGCTGGTGCGGCACGGCGACCGGCTGCGCGACCGCTACATGCTGCCCCACTACATCTGGCAGGACTTCCGCGGCGTGCTGCAGGAAATGCGCGAGAGCGGCATCCCCGTGCAGGACGACTGGTACGCGCCGCATTTCGAGTTCCGCTTCCCGCGCTGCGGCGACGTCAGCTACAGCGGCATGAACATCGAGATCCGCACCGCGCTGGAGCCCTGGCACGTCATGGGCGAGGAGCCGGGCGGCGGCGGCACGGTGCGCTATGTCGACAGCTCGGTGGAGCGCCTGCAGGTCAGGATCGACGGGCTGACCCATCCCGAGCGCTATGTCATCGCCTGCAACGGCCGCCGCGTGCCGCTGCAGGCCACCGAGACCGCGGGCGAGTACGTCGCCGGGGTGCGGTTCCGCGCCTGGCAGCCGTCCTCGGCCCTGCACCCGACGATCGGCGTGCATTCGCCGCTGGTCTTCGACCTGATCGACAGCTGGAACGGCCGCGCGCTCGGCGGCTGCCGCTATCATGTCGCCCACCCCGGCGGCCGCTCCCACGAGACCACGCCCGTCAATGCCGAGGAGGCCGAGGGCCGGCGGCTGGCGCGCTTCGACGCGCACGGGCACACGCCCGGCGTCGCCGGCGTGCCGGTGCGCGAGCACAATCCGAGCTATCCGCACACGCTCGACCTGCGCGCGCCGGTCATGCGATCGGACGTGTGAGCGGGACCGGCATGGGCGACGGCGAGCGGGCGGCGCCCCGGAATCCCTGGAGCAGCGATTTCCGCCTGGGCTACGGGCCGGAACCCGGCGTCCATGACGAGATGACCGAATCCCATGGCGGTCTCAGGCCGGCCTGGGGGGAGATCGCCGACTTCATGGCGGAACTGTCGGAGGAGGACTGGCGCCGGCGCTGGGACCGCGGCCTGCGCACCCTCCGCGAGCATGGCGTCACCTACAACGTCTATCACGGCCGCCAGTCGGAGGCGGACCGCTGGCGGCTCGATCCGGTGCCCATGGTGCTGCGCGCCGACGAGTGGGGCATGCTGTCGGCCGCGCTGGCGCAGCGCGCCAAGCTGCTGGATCTGATCCTGCGCGACCTGCTGGGGTCGCAGACCCTGCTCGCCAGCGGCCTGATCCCGCCGCCGCTGGTGTTCGGCCATCCGGGCTTCTTCCGACCCACCGTCGACGCCGCCGGCGGCGACCGCCAGCGGCTGTTCCTCTACGGCGCGGATCTCGCCCGCACCCCGGACGGCCAGTGGCGCATCATGATGGACCGCACCGAGGCGCCGTCGGGCTTCGGCTATGCGCTGGAGAACCGGGCGATCCTGGGCCGGGTGTTCCCGGAACTGATGCGCCGCGCCAATGTGCGGCCGGTCTCCGCCTTCTTCGCGGCGATGCGGGAGGGTCTGGGCGCGGCCGCCCCCGGCAAGGACGATCCGCGCATCGTCGTGCTGACGCCGGGGCCGCGCAACGAGGCGCATTTCGAACACGCCTATCTGGCGCGGCGGCTGGGCTGCCCGCTGGTTGAGGCCGACGACCTGACCGTGCGCGGCGGCGAGGTATTCCTGAAGACCCTGCAGGGTCTGCGCTTGGTCGACGTCATCCTGCGCCGCACCGACACCGCCTTCTGCGACCCGCTGGAGCTGCGCGGCGATTCGGCGCTGGGCGTCGCCGGCCTGACCCATGCGGCCCGCGAGGGCGCGGTCGCGGTGGTCAACGCGCTGGGCTCGGGCGTGGTGGAATCGCCGGGGCTGATGCCCTTCATGCCGGGCCTCTGCCGCAGCCTGCTGGACGAGGAACTGCGTCTGCCGTCGGTCGCCACCTGGTGGTGCGGCCAGACGCAGGAGCGCGCCCATGTGCGCGAAAGTCTGGACTCGCTGGTGGTCAAGCCCGCCTTTCCTTCCGATCCGGGCGAGCCCGTCTTCGGGGCCAGGGCGGACGCCGCGCGGCTGGCGGCGCTGGAGACCGCCATCGGCGAACGCCCCGAGCGCTTCATCGGTCAGGAATATGTCCGCCTGTCGACCGCCCCCACCTGGTCCGATCACGGGCTGGAGCCGCGGGCGATCATGCTGCGTATGCTGCTCTGCTGGACGCCCGAGGGCTGGACGGTGATGCCCGGCGGCATGGTCCGCGTCGCCCCCGACCGCCACGACCCGGTCGTCTCCATGCAGCGCGGCGGCGGCGCCAAGGACGTCTGGGTGCTGGGTCAGGTCGGCCCGGAGGGCGGGGAGAGCGAGCCCGCCGAGCGCCCGCCCGAGATCCGCCGCGGCCGCGGCAACCTGCCGTCGCGCACCGCCGACGGCATGTACTGGTTCGGCCGCTATCTGGAGCGCGCGACGGCCATCGCCCGGCGCTTCCGCGGCGCGGTCAACAGCGTCGACGAACGGCTGCTGCCGCTGGCCACGGGCGAGGAGGCGGAGGTCGTGCGCGGCCTGCTCGGCTCCGGCGTCTTCAGCGCGCCCGAGGCGGAGAAGGCAACGCCGGCCCGGCTGCTGGATCACGCCTCGGGGCTGCTGTTCGATCCCGATCATCAGGGCGGGCTGCTGCACGCGCTGACGCGGCTGCGCGATTCGGCCGAGACCGTGCGTCACGTGATGTCGAACGACACCTGGCTGGCGGTCACGCGGGTGCACGAGGCGCTGGGCGCGGCCCGGCGCGCGCCGCGCCGCCCGACCCTGCTGGGGGAACGGATGGACGACGTCGTCTATGCCCTGCAGGCGGCCAATGGCTCCACCAACGAGACCATGGACCGCGGCCACGCCTGGCGCTTCTACGATCTCGGCCGGCGGCTGGAGACGGGGCTGCAGATGCTGGAGCTGTTCTCCGCCACCGTGCTGCAGCCCAGTGGCGGTTCGCGGCTGATGCTGGAGACGCTGCTGGAGGTCTGCGACTGCGTCACCACCTATCGCGGGCGCTACCGCGATCGTCCGGAATTCACCACGGTCCTCGACCTGCTGATCTCCGACCTCGACAATCCCCGCTCGCTGGGCCATCAGCTCCGCCGCATCACCGGGCATGTGGAGGCCCTGGCCGAACTGCGCGGGCCGCTGGTGGGCGACGACGAGCGCCTTGCGGTCTCGGCCTTTGCCGCGGTCAGGACCGCCGATGCGGCGCAGCTCGCGCTGCTGGAAGACGGCGAAAGACCGCTGCTGGGGCGTTTCGTCGAGTTCCTGCAATCCCATCTGTGGGAGATGAACGACGCCGTCGTGGTGCGCTATTTCAGCCATGTGGAAGGCCGGGGGCGGCAATTGTCCATCGGTCTCGCCGCCGGCATCGAGGACGTGCTGTGATCTACCGCGTCCGCCACAGAACCGCCTACGCCTATGGCGACACGGTGCTGCTGTCGCATCACATGCTGCACCTGACGCCGCGCTCGACGGAGCGGCAGAAGCGGCTGGAGACGCGGCTGGTGATCGAGCCGGAGCCCGCCGGACCGGTGGCGCGGCGGCGCGACTTCTACGGCAACGAGGTGGCGATCTTCGAGCTGACCACCGCGCATCGCCGCTTCGCCGTCGAGAGCTCCAGCCTGGTGGCGGTGGACCCGCTCGTCCTGCCGCCGGCTGGCGCGACCGAGCCGTGGCAGGACATCGCCGCCGACGTCATGAACAACAACGATCCCCGCGCCTATGCGCTGTCGGACTTCGCCGGCCGCAACGAGCATTCCCAGGTGGCGGAGCAGTTGCGCGACTATGTCCGCCCCAGCTTTCCCGCCGGCCGGCCGGTGCTGGAGGCCGCCCGCGACCTGGCGCGGCGCGTCCACGACGATTTCGACTACGTGCCCGGCGTCACCGACGTGACCACCTCCGTCGGCGCGGTGATGCAGAAGCGGCGCGGCGTCTGCCAGGACTTCGCCCATCTGATGGTCGCGGGGCTGCGCGTCATCGGCCTGCCGGCGCGCTACGTCTCGGGCTATCTCAGGACCGAGCCGCCCGAGGGTCAGGCGCGCCTGATCGGCGCCGACCAGTCGCACGCCTGGGTCGGCGTCTGGATGCGCGAGGCGGGCTGGATCGACCTGGACCCGACCAACGCCTGCTTCGCCGGGGAGGACCACATCACCCTGGCCTGGGGCCGGACCTATGCCGACGTGGCGCCGGTCAAGGGCGTGCTCACCGGCGGCGGCGAGCACCAGCTCAAGGTGGAGGTCGACGTCATCCCCGCCGAGACCGGCCCGGCCGAGGACAGCGCCCTGGTGGCGTGAGGGGTCCTGTTCTTCATGCAACGATCAGGATTGTTAACCGACACTTGATTCTGGAGTGATCCGGGACTTTCCGGGACGAGGCGGGACTATGCGGGACGGCGCGGAAAACCGGGGCTCCTGCATGGGGAGGTGTCAGGCGTCGTTCATGGCGTCTGAATCCGGAGTGGCGGTCGATCCGAGGAATCTCGCCAGTTGAAACCGGAATCGCGCGGCAGGCAATGAGCGGCCTATCAGACGTCAATTAGAGCGCCCCGAGAGGGCCATTAGATGAGCCTGCCAATCCAGCGGACACGACCGGCGACGTGGACCTGGTCGAGCTCGCCCGCGCCGATGGTCTGCTCAACATAGGCGGGATTGTCGGACTTCACCGAAACGCCGCCGGTGAAGAAGCGCTGGATGCGCTTGACCACCAGATTGCCGGCCATGGCGATGACGTAGATGGCGTCGTCGCGGAAGTGGTCGATCGAGGTGTCGATCAGCAGCAGGTCTCCGGAGCGGATGACCGGCTCCATGGAATCGCCGGCGGCCGTGATCAGGACCAGGTGGTCCGGGTCGGCGCGGAGCGCCTGGCGCACCCATTTCCGCTGGAAGGCCATGTAATCCACGACGTTTTCCTGATCGGAGAACATGCCGGGCCCGGCCGAGGCCTCGACATCGTAGCGGGGAATCATGACGAATCCAGGTTCCAGGCCGTTGGCGCTGCCCACGCCGTTCTCGATCGCCTTCACGCGTTCCCGGATGTCGGCGAGCTGGGTTTGTGTGTGGTTCTGCTGCTGGGCTGGCGGCTCGTCTGGCCGCATGGGCCCTTCGCCATAGGTGAGCCATTCGAGCCGGAATCCTGTGGCCTTAGCAATCTCGCCCAGCGCAATTGCCGAGGGCGTCGTACCGGTCTTGTAGCTCTGGAGACTGCGGACCTTCACGCCAGACCGGTCGTTAACAGCCTTGTCGCCGCCTGCGCATGATATTGCGTACCGAATCCGCTCCTGCATTTCGGAGTTCGGCCCCGGAACTGCGAAATCCGCTTCGTTCTTAACAGACATTTTCGTTGTTCCCGCAAGTGAATGATATTGCGGAGAAAATCCAAAATTGCATGATCATGCGCTCTATCTTGAACTACGAAGCGCGAAATTATGTTGATAGAAGCCCATAATTTTGCGTACCCTCGTCTCAGTTGCGATGCGCATAGCGCGAACAAAGCCGGCCTGGCGGGGCCGGCGATCGGACAGAGAGACGGATGGCCCAGAAGGCAAGGAACGCAGACCCGAACGACATCATGGCCGAGATCCGCAAGCGGATCGGGTCCATGTCGGAACTCGCGCGCCGTCACGGCGTCTCGACCTCGACGATCCGCTGCGCCACCCGCAGGCCGCAGCCGACCGGCAACCGCATCATCGCCGAGTTCCTGGGCCGGAGCGTGCACGAACTCTGGCCCGAATGGTTCGACGCCGACGGCAACCGCCGTCTCTCCAGCCTGAACCGTAGCGCCGGGCGCGGCCGGAGTCAGTGTCAAAAGCGGGAGGCGGCGTAGACATGGGCGCCCGCACCAAGCTCCGCCCGACGACGCTATCCAAGCATGAAGCGCAGCTGGCCCAGTGCTCCGGCAAGAAGCGCTTTCCGAATGGCACCCTCGCGCACCGCGCCCTCAAGGGCCGCCGGAAGATCAAGGGCCGCGAGGCCTATCGCTGCGAATTCTGCGGCGGCTGGCACCTCGGCGTCTCGAGTACCGCGCCATGACCGGTCTCGTCCTGAAGCGCATCCCCGTCGCCGACATCCTTGTCGGGCGCCGCATCCGTCCCGTCGACCGGCGGGCGCTCGGGCCTCTCAAGGCGGACATCGAGGTCCACGGACTTCGCAACCCGATCGAAGTCGGCCAGGAGGAGGGAGGGCGCTGGCGCCTGGTTGCCGGCCTGCACCGGCTGACCGCGGTCCAGGAACTCGGCCACGAAGAGATCGACGTGCTCGTCTGCGAGGACGACGCCAATGCCCGGCGCGAGCGCGAGCTGATGGAGAACCTCTGCCGCATCGAGCTCTCCGCGCTGGAGCGGTGCCAGTTCCTGCACCAGCTGAAGTGTCTTTTCCAGGAGCGCACTCACGCCCGGCACGGCGGCGACCGGCGGAGCGATCACGCGACCAATGTGCCACGGTTGGCAGATTGGTATCGCTCCGTCGCGCTGCGGGCGAGTTGCAGCGCCAGAACCGTCCAGCGCCAGGCGCTGATCGGCCACGACCTGGACGAGCTCGCCGCCGACAGGCTGCGCGGCACCCCGTTCGAGGACAGCCAGCGGGAGCTGGAGTCGCTGTCGCGGCTGGAACCGCGGAAGCAACAGCGCGTCGCGCTGTTGCTGACGGCCGAGGACGAGGCCGCCCGCGCGGCGAGCGTGGCCGACGCCCTGGCGAAGGTCGATGGCGAGACCGAAGCGCCCGAGGCGAAGACGCCGACCAGCCGCATGTGGAATCTATGGAACCGGGCCTCGGCCGACGAGCGGCGCGCCTTCGTCGCCGAGCTGGACGAGGACGAGCTGGCCGACGCCGTCGCCGCCCGCGGCTACCGTCTGGAGCGCATCTGATGGCGCGGCGCCGGGATGGTCAGACGCTGGACCTGTTCGAATGGGAGCCGCCCAAGCTGGTGGCGCGCTATGACGAGCAGCGCGTCCGCGCCGCCGACCTCAGGATCAGGATCGCGCGGGCCATTTCCGAGACGCTGAACGACTGCGAATTCGACCGCAGCGAGGTGGCCAAGGCCATGTCGGAGTGGCTCGGCGAGGCCGTCAGCAAGTCGACGCTCGACGCCTATGCCAGCCCGGCGAAGGAAGAACACACGATCAGCTTCCTGCGTCTGATGGCGCTGGTCCACGTCACCGGCGACCGGCGGCTGCTGCAGATCGCGGCGGAGCCGTTGGGCTGGTCGGTGATCGAGGACCGCTGGCTGCCCTGGGTCGAAGTGGGCCAGCTGGCCGACGCCAAGGAAGACCTGGACCGCCACTACGACATGGCGCGCCGCCTCGCCCGAAAGGGCATCCGCTGATGAAGGACTGGTGGACAGCGGCCGAGCTGGCGGAGGCAGGGCTGAGTGGTCTGCCGACCACTGTTCGCGCGATCCAGCTGATGGCCAGGCGGGAGTGCTGGGCCGACCGGCGGAGGGTCGCCGGCGACCCTTTGGCCCGGAAGCGCAGGGGCCGCGGCGGGGGCATGGAGTACCACCGCAGCGTTCTGCCCGAGCGGGCGCAGATGGCCATCGCGAAGGCCGCGCTGGCCGCGCCCGTCGACACGGCCGCGCCGACGGCGCCCGGATCGACGGCCGAGCGGGTCGACTGGAGCTGGTTCGAGAGCCTGCCTGACAGCCGGAAGCGCAAGGCGCGGGAACGGCTGAAGGTCCTGGAGGAGATCGAGGCGCTGAAACGCGGCGGCATGTCGAAGAACAACGCCGTCTGCGCCGTCGCCAACGCCCACAAGGTCGGCAAGTCGGCGGTCTATGACTGGTTCCGTCTCGTGGCAGGTCTCGATCGCGCCGACTGGCTGCCGGCGCTGGCGCCGAAGCACACCGGCCGGACGAAGACCGCCGGATGCGATCCGCGCGCCTGGGAGTTTCTGAAGGCCGACTATCTCCGACTGTCGCAGCCGAGTTTCGAGACCTGCTACCAGCGGCTGGAGCTCGCCGCCGGCGAACATGGCTGGACCATCCCGGCGAAGCGGACCCTGCAACGGCGCCTCGAGAACGAAATCCCGCGACCGGTGCAGGTGCTGCTGCGCGAGGGCTATGACGCCCTGCACCGGCTCTACCCGCCGCAGGAGCGCGACCGCTCCTTGTTCCACGCCCTGGAAGCGGTGAACGCGGACGGCCACAAGTGGGACGTCTTCGTGCGGTGGTACGACGGCAGAATCGTGCGGCCGATGATGGTCGCCATCCAGGACCTCTATTCCGGCGCCCTCCTGAGCTGGCGCTTCGATGTCAGCGAGAACGCCGACACGGTGCGGCTCGCCTTCGGCGACGTCTTCCGCAAGTACGGCATTCCCGATCGCGTCTGGCTGGACAATGGCCGGGGCTTCGCCTCGAAGTGGATCACCGGCGGCACGCCCAACCGCTACCGCTTCAAGGTGAAGCCCGAGGAGCCCGCCGGCGTGCTGACGGCGCTCGGCATGGAAATCCACTGGACCCGCCCCTACAGCGGCCAATCGAAGCCGATCGAGCGCGCCTTCAAAGACCTCTGCGATTCCATCGCGAAGCATCCCGCCTTCGAGGGCGCCTATACCGGCAATCGCCCCGACGCGAAGCCCGAGAACTACGGCTCGAAGGCGGTACCGGTGGAGACTTTCATCGAGACCGTCGAGCAGGGCATCCGTCTGCACAACACGCGGCCAGGCCGCAACACGCGGGTCTGCCGCCGGAAGCTCAGCTTCGAGGAGGCGTTCCGACAGAGCTACAGCCAGTCGCTGATACGGAAGGCGACGCCGGAGCAGCTGCGCATGTGCATGCTCGCCGCCGAGAAGGTCCGCGCCGACCGTGAGTCCGGCTCCATCCGGCTGCTGGGCAACCGCTACTGGTCCGAGGCTCTGGTCGAACACGCCGGCGAGGCCCTGACCGTCCGCTTCGACCCCGATCATCTCCACGACGGCATCACCGTCTATCGCCTGGACGGGCAGATGATCGCCGAGGCCGCGTGCCTGGAGGCCGCCGGCTTCGCCGACACGGGCCAGGCGCGCGACCACAACCGCAAACGCAGCGCCTTCAAGCGCGCGACCAGGGAAGCGGCGGAAATCGAGAAGTCGCTCTCGCTGGAGGAGTACGCGCGGCTGCTGCCCGACGTGGACGAGCCGGTAGCGCCCGAGGCCCCGGCAATCCGTCTGGTCGCGAATGGCAGCCAGGCGGCCGCGGCGGCGCCGGCGGAGGAACAGGATTTCGATTTCGACGAGGCGTTCGCCCGGACGATGGCGCAGGAGCGCCGTCACCTCCGGCTGATCGAGGAGTAGGGGCGGGCGGCCGCGCCACGGCCATCCCGCCCCTGAGCAACAACTGCACAAGCGAAAGGCTACAGCATGAACGCTCCCAAGGACCAGACCCTTACAGACGCCGAGATCGAGGCGATCCGCGCCGAGGCGAAGAAGCTGATCGCGGACGAGAACCTTTCTCACGCCTCAGCCGCCCGGGACGCCGGCATTGCTGCGCCGACCATGAGCGCCTGGCTGTCGGGCACCTATACCGGCCGGAACGACAATGTCGCCGGCAAGGTGCAGCTCTGGCTTGCTTCCCGCGAGGAACGCAAACGCGCCCGTTCGTCCCTGCCGCAGGCGCCGATGTTCGTGAAAACCCGGACCGCTTCGAGTGTCACCGACGTCCTGCAATGGGCGCAAATCGGGCCGGACATCGTCGTCGTCGCCGGCGGCGCCGGTATCGGCAAGACCACGGCCTGCGGGCATTACGCCGGGACGAACCCGAATGTCTGGATGGCGACCATGCAGCCGTCGACGGCAAACGTCTATCCGATGCTCCAGGTCATCGCCCAGGCCCTGCAGCTGACCGAGAAGAGCCCGACGAAGCTGCCCGAGGCCATCGGCGCCCGGGTGCGCGACACGGGCGGGCTGCTGATCGTCGACGAAGCCCAGCACCTGGTCTCCAAGGCGCTCGACCAGCTCCGCTCGCTCCACGACCTCTACGGCGTCGGTATCGCGCTGGTGGGCAACGAGAGTGTCTACGGCCGGCTGCAGGGCGAGGGCCGGCGGCCGGAGTTCGCGCAGCTGTTCAGCCGGATCGGCATGCGGTTCACGCGAGGCAAGCCCTGGCCGGAAGACGTCTGCGAACTGATCGGCGCCTGGAAGGTCACCGACCCGGACACGGTCCGGCTGCTGAAGGCGGTCGCCACCAAGCCGGGCGCGCTCCGCGGCATGACCAAGGTGCTGCGCATCGCGAGCGCCTTTGCCAACAGCAAGGGGGAGCCGCTCAACGTCACCCACGTCAGCGCCGCCTGGAAGCGGCTCTCCGAGGATGGAGGCGACAATGCTCAGCACTGACCTGCAACACCATGTCGACCAGCTCCGCGACCTGATGCGGAGCGGCGAGCTCACCGAGGAGCGGCTTCAGTATGCGCTGCTCGGCTTCGAGGAGACGATCGAACGGGTCGCCGAACTGGAGCTGATGCGGGTGGTCGCCGAGCCCGCACAGCACGCCCTTGGCGGCTCGACCGTCCGCGTCTGCCGGCCCGGCGAAGTCCCGCCGCCGGCCGGCTATCGCGAGGCCGCGCCGCAACAGATCGACGGCTTCGGCGAGGTGGCGAGCTTCGAGCCCGACCCGACGCAGCCGGTGGTGCGCCTGGAAGACTTCAGGGGGCGGCGATGAACGCCATTGCCGCCAACCAGTTCGAAAGCCGGATGCTGCAGGTCGCGGAACGGACCGCCGAGGCTTGCGGCGTGACGGTCGAGGCGATGATGAGCGAGGCCCGGAACAGGGAGACCTCGCAGGCCCGGCACATTGCCGCCTATCTCATCTACCGGCGCCTGGGCAAATCCTCATCTCAGATCGGCCGGTTCTTCGGGCGCGATCACACCAGCATCCTGCACGGCATTCGCAAGACCGAGCACGCGCTCAGGACGCAGCCGGACGTCGCCAAGGTCGTCCAGGGGATAAACGCGGATTTCGCTCTCGAGGATTTCGAAGTGTTGCGCGAGGCCGGCCGCGCCGACCGCGAGCGCCTGATCTGGCGGCTGGAGAAGCTGGCCGACGGGATCGAACGCACCCTCCAACAGCTGCGCGAGGAGCTCTGCGATGAGACGCCGTAGCCACCTCCGCCGCTTCATCCGCCAGCAGCTGCGCTGGCTTCACCTCATCTGGGCAAGGAGCTGATCTATGAATGTCGAAATACCCGATGGCTTCATCATGGACGCGAAGGGCCGGCTGGTGCCCGAGGACATGGTCAAGGACCACGAGCGCCTGGAGGACCAGACGGTCCGCAAGATCCTGGGCTATGCCGAAGAGCTGAATGCGCAGATCGCGCGGTTCCGCGGCCACACCTTCGACGATGTCGCGACCTTCATGGACCTGCTGTCCGAGAAGTACGGCGTCACGCGCGGCGGCAAGAAGGGCAACGTCACCCTGATCACCTTCGACGGCTGCATGAAGGTGTCCGTGCAGGTGCAGGACTCGCTCACCTTCGGGCCCGAGCTGCAGGTCGCCAAGGAGCTCTTCGACGCCTGCATCTCGGCATGGTCGGAGGGCGCGGACGCGAAGATCCGCACGCTGGTCGACCACGCCTTCCAGGTCGACAAGGAGGGCCGGATCAACCGCGAGGCGCTGTTCGGCCTCCGCCGGCTGGAGATCGACGACGACGGCTGGCGGCAGGCGATCGCTGCGCTGAACGACTCCATCCGCATCCAGGGCAGCCGCGAGTATGTCCGCTTCTACAAGCGCGACCATCCGCGCGAGCCGTGGACGCCGGTGACCATCGACCTCGCCAGCGCCAGGGCGCCGGCCGAGCTGGCGGGCGCGTCATGATCTCTACCCGCTTCCAGCCCGGCCCGGCCGACAAGCAGGCGTTGCCGCACCCGGTGATCGACACCCATTTCGGCGATGATGTCGTCGCCCGCTTCCGCAGCGAGTGCCTGGCGCGCGAGTTCTGCCGCCGGCTCAATGAGCCGTTCTACCGCCCCACGCCGCCGCATTTCCAGCTTGCGGGCGCGATGGCAGCCGGAGGTCAACCGTGACCGCGGCCGCCCGCCAGCGCCTGCCGGAGCGGCGGCCGTCCGTCTCAGAGACGATCGAGCGGAACGGCCTGTCGGCCGAAGTCAGCTGCGGCTTCGATCCGGCGACCGGCGAATTGCGCGAGATCTTCATCTTCGCCGGCAAGGAGGGCTCGGAGACCCGCCACGCCCTGGAGGACGCGGCCGTGATGGCGTCCGTCGCCCTGCAGCACGGCATTCCGCTGGAGGCGCTGCGCCGCTCGCTGGCCCGCGTCGCCACCGGCCCGATCGATCCGGAGAACCTGGACCGCCGGTCGGAGACCGCGCCGGCCTCCATGATCGGTCTGGCGCTCGACGCCGCCCAGCGGATCGCCGCGGATTTCGGGAGCTGACCATGCCGTCGCGCCCGACCACCACCGTCGAGGAGATGCGCCGCGTGATGATGAACCTTGCGCTGGCGGCCGCACCGGCCGGGCGCTCCTCGCGCAGCGCTGAACGCCGGCAGGTGATCACCCGTGCGGTGACAGAGGCCAACGAGGTGCTGAACGCCGAGCTGATCCTGCCGCAACCGGAAGCCTGCCAGCACTGCCTCCGCCGGCTGGCTGAGGCCGCGGACGCCGAGGCGCGCGAGCGGCCGGGCTTCCGCTGCGACATCGAGGGCTGAGGCGATGGCCGCGGGCATGACCTGGAGCAGGGAGACTCGCAAGCACGTCCGCCGCCTGGCGAAGGCCGGGCTCGAGCCGGCGGAGATCGCCGCGCGGACCATGAAGCCGTACCAGGCGATCCGCGACTTTATTGATCTCGAACTGAAAGACGCGAGGTCGACGCCAGAAGCCAGCATGCTTAACGATTCACATCCAGCGCCGACCCGGCCGAAAGCCATCTCCACCTCTGTGGACAGGTCTTGCAGACCCGAAAACAAGGCTGTGACCCCGGCCTGCAACGAACCTCGGCCTCTGGATAAATGCTGTCAACCCACTCCCGCGACATATCCCGCTACCTCCCTCCACGCGTCTCCGCCGGCGGCGAAGCCTCAGCCGGCGATCAAGCAGGCTTCAAAGCCCGTTGAGAAGGCAATCGAACCCGCCCGCGCGCCGTCCTTTCCGGCGCTGCCGGCGCGGCGGCCGCAGGAGATCGCGCGCACGAGCCTGCGCCGGTCGGCCGAGGAGCAGGCGGCGATCGACGCGTTCCTGGCGAAGGGCAAGGTCACGAAATTGCCGCCCGGCCACGCCGCCGGAATCAGCGCGATCGAGATGGAGCACCACGCCGCGCCGCTCTCGATCGAGCAGCTGAAAGGCGGCGCGGCCCGGCTGAAGCGGCAGCGCGAGGCCGGCCGCAACGGCCGCCGCATCCGCGACGCGAAACGAGGAGTCGGCAAATGAGCCAGAACCGCAGCAGCGCCGTGATGGCGCAGCGGCGCGAGCCGCACGATTCTCTGGACTTCTTCCCAACGCCGCCCTGGGCGACGCGGGCGCTGATCGAGCACGTGCTGGTCGGCCTTGGCAAGTACGGCTATCGCAGCTTTCTCGCGCACTCGGTTGTCTGGGAGCCGGCCTGCGGCGAGGACCACATGGTCAATGCGCTTGCCGAGTATTTCGGCGAGGTCATCGGCACCGACGTCGACGCCAGAATGCACGGGGGGCCACCCCACGACTTCCTGATGCCGTACCTGCCCTACATCGTAGAGCACCGGCCGGGCCCTCACTTTGTCATCACCAACCCGCCCTTCCGGCTGGCGGCCGAATTCGTCGCCCGAGGCCAGGAGGTCGCGGAGATCGCGGTCGCCATGCTGGTCCGCACCGTCTTCCTGGAGGGCGCGGCGCGGTACCGCGAGATCTTCGAGTCGAACCCGCCACTGATCTTCGCGCCGTTCTCGGAGCGCGTGCCGATGCTCAAGGGCCGGCTCGATCGAAAGGCGTCGAGCGCGACGAGCTACGCATGGTTCGTCTGGCCGGGCCGGGATTTCAAACGGACCAGCATAGACCCGAAGCTGATTTGGATCCCGCCCTGCCGCAAGGCGCTGGAGCGGCCCGGCGACTACGAGGAACCGGACCGATGACCGTCCCGGCTAACCGGAAGGCGCTGCTGGCCAAGTCCGCGATCGCGGTGAAGCAGCTGGGGATAGAGGAGGCGGACTTCCGCGACCTGCTGGAAGCCCGCTACGGCGCGCGGTCCCGGACGAAGCTCTCCGACGATCAGCTGGTCGACCTGGTCGAGCACTTCAGGAGCCAGGGCTTCCGGCCGGCGAAGAAGGCGCGCGCCCGCCGGCCCTCCGCCACCCCGGGCGCGCGCGCGTCCAGTGGCATGCTTTCAAAAATCCGCGCGCTGTGGATCTCCGGCTGGCACCTGGGCGTGGTCCGCGACCGCTCCGACGAGGCGCTCAGCGCCTGGGCCCGGAACGTCACCCGTGTCGAGCGCGCCGAGTGGCAGCACGGCGAGGACGCCATGAAGGTGGTCGAGGGACTGAAGGACTTCCTCAGCAGGGAGGCCGGCGTGGCCTGGAACGAATGGGGCTTCGCCGGCCGCCCGCCCGAAGGGCTCAGGCCTGCGATGCGCGATCGCCTGGCGGTGCTGGCCGCCCAGGGCCGCAAGCTGCACGAGCTGGGCCGCTTCGAGACCGGCGACGCCTTCTACGTCGCCGCCGCGATCGGGCGCACCGCGCGGCCGAAGGATCACTACCCGCCGCGCCTGGACGAGCTCTCGGCCGAGGAGCTGGACCGCGTCATCGCCGCCTTCGGCCGGCGCATCCGCCGCGCCGAGGGCATCCCCGAAGACAGGGCCGGCCATGGCTGAGGGCCAGCTCCCCGCCACGCTCAATCTTGTGGCCGACGCCGCCGGCGTCGAGGCGGCGCTGGAACTTGCGCTCTCGCGGGGCGGTACACGGCTGCGCGTGCCCCAGCGGGCCGAGGGCTCCGACCTCGCGGCCATCGTCGGCGTTGACGCCGCCCGGGCGATCGTGGACGCTCTGGCCGACGAGCGCCTCGAGATACCGCTGGCCAAGGCGGTGATCTACCGCTGGCTCCGCGCCAAGAACTGGAGCCAGGAGCGCGCCGGCGCCGCGGTGAAGATCTGCCGCCGCACCGCCCAGCACTGGGACCGCGACCCGAAGCCCGCCGCCCAGATCGACCTCTTCGACTGATCCTGCCGGGGCGTAACCGTTACGCCCTTATTCGCACGGGGCAGAAGCCCGACCATGGCCGCAAATCACCCCGGTCCTGGGAGCGCCCGTTGCGCCATATCGATACCATCATCATCCACGGCGCCCACACGCCGCCCGGCATGGACATCGGGGTCGCGGAAATGCGGCCGTGGCACACCGACCCGCCGCCGGAGGGGCGCGGCTGGGATGACATCGGCTACAACTACGTCATCCGCCGCAGCGGCAAGACGGAGCCAGGCCGCGATCTGGACCGGGACGGCGACGTCGACGAGGAAATCGGCGCCCACGCCTATGGCCACAACGCGCAATCGATCGGCATCTGCCTGGTCGGCGGCAGGGCCGAGGACGCCGACCGGCCCGACTTCAACTACACCGCGGCGCAGATGCTGGCGCTGACCGTGCTGGTCGAGCACCTGCGCCGGCGCTTCCCGACGATCAGGCGCGTGATCGGGCACCGCGACGTCAATCCGGGCAAGGCCTGCCCGTGCTTCGACGTCGGCGCGTTCTTCGCCGGCATGCCCGAGGCCGCGACCTTTCAGGGGGGCGGGGCATGAGCGCGCCGAGGAAGGCCCGCAGCCAGCGCGTGAAGAAGCGCGCCTTCCACCGCTGCCGCCATCACGGCGCGCCGGCCGAGGTGCCGCGGGCGCTCTCAGTCGAGGCCCTGAGCTTCCTGCGCAGCTACCCGTTCGACCATCTCTCGGCGAGGCGGGGCTGATGGTCCCCGCCATCATCGCCGCGGCACTGCCACTGGTCGCCGAGTTCCTGCCGTCGATCGGGCGGCTGATCAACGGCGAGAATGGCGAGCGCGTCGCGACCAGGGTGGTCGACGTGGCCCGGCGCGTCACCGGCGCCGAGACGCCCGAGCAGGCGCTGGAGCGTCTCCGGGCCGACCCCAGGCTGGTGGCCGAGCTGCAGCGCCAGGCGACCGCGATCGAGCTGGCCGAGATCGACTCGGAAGTCGCCCGCCACCGCCAGGTCAACGAGACCATGCGCGCCGAGATCGCCTCCGACGATCCGTATGTCCGGCGCTGGCGGCCGACGCTGGGCTACGCGGTCGCCTTCACCTGGGCGCTGTCCATGCTGGGCCTGATGTTCGTGATCGGCTGGGTCGCGATCAATGAGCCGCGCGAGGCGCCGGCCATCTTCATCGCCCTGGGCGACGCCATCGCGTCGATCGCGCCGATCTGGATGTTCGCGCTCTCGGTCCTGGGCGTCAGCGTCTGGAAGCGTTCTGAGGACAAGAAGACGGCGGCCGGCGTGAACCGCGGGCCGGGTGTGATCGGTTCCATCCTCGGCCGCCTGACCGGCCGCGACGGTTCGTAGGAGGGGCGGCGCAATGGAGGAGATCAACTGGATCCCGATGATCATCGTTCCGGTGATCACGGTCATCATCAACATGGTGGTCGGCTGGGTCGCCTGGTCGATCCGCACGTCGGCAAAGCAGGAGATGGCCAACGTCTCCGCGAACATGACCGAGCAGCTGGCGAGCGTCTCGTCGTCCATCCGCACAGAACTCGCCGAGGTCTCCTCGGAGATCAAGAAGTCGCTCGACGAACATGACAAGCGGCTGCAGGAGCTGGAACTTCGCCACCAGTACGCGCCCGGCCACGAAGACCTGCAGCGGCTGCACGACCGGGTCTCGAACGTGAAGGACGCGGTGACCGCCATGGCCTCCGAAGTGCAGGGCGCGCATGCCGACATCGGCGGGCTGAAGCGCCTGATGGAGATCCTGGTCCGCCATCACATTCCCGAGGCCGGCGCACTGCAGAGGGGTGAGAAACGATGAGCCTTGCCGCATCCATCCGCGCCATGGTCCGGCGCGAGATCCTGCGCCTGCTGGCGGCCGACGCCGGCTACAGCCAGAACCACGCGATCATCCGCCGGGCGCTGGAAGTCTCCACGGCGCAGTCGCTGACGGAATCCGACGTCAAGGCGCACCTGTCGTGGATGGAGGACCGGGATCTGGTCACGACCGAGATCGTCGGCCCCTACGTCCTGGCGAAGCTGACCGACCGGGGCCTGACGGTGGCGCGCGGCGAGGAGCATGTCGACGGCGTGGAGCGTCCCCGGCCCAGCGAGCTCGGCTGAGATGCCCCCGCGCCACCAGATCGATCGCCTGCCGTCCGACGTCCGTCAGACCATCAAGCGCTGGCTGGCGGACGAGAACCGCTCGGTCGACGACTTTACCACCTTCCTGGCCGAGCTGCTGGCGCCGCACGAGATCAGCGTCTCGCGCTCCTCGGCGCACCGCTTCATGGTCAATCACGAGCGCACCGCGTCGCGGCTGCGCCAGGCGCGGGAGATGACCGAGGCGCTGGCGAAGGAGCTGCCGGACGCGGCCATGCAGGGCAAGCAAGGCCGCCTCCTGGTGGAGATGGCCAGGACCTTCGTCTTCGACCTGCTGGCCCAGGTGGACCAGGAAGGCGGCGTCCTGGATCCGAAGTCGATCGCCAATATCGGCAAGGGGCTGGCCGAGCTGGCGCGCGCCGCGCGCCTGGACCAGGACTTCGAGACCAAGGTCGAGGAAGCCCGCCGCAAGGAGCGCGAGGCGAGCGCCGACAAGGCCGAGGCCGCCGCCCGCAATGCGGGCCTCTCGGCCGACACGGTCAAGGGCATCCGCCACGCCATCCTGGGCATCGCCGCATGAACCAGGGCCCGATCGAGCAGCTGATGCCGAAGACGGCCGAGCTGCCGGCCGCGATGAAGGCCATGCCCCGCGGCGACATCCTGCTGCCGTACCAGGCGCGGGCCGTCACCATGACATCGGTCTCGGCCCTGCTGGTGATCGACAAGTCACGCCGCATCGGCCTGACCTGGGGCATGGCCTCCCACGCGGCGCTGACGGCCGCCGCCGCCCGCGGCGAGGGCGGCATGGACGTCTGGTACATGGGCTACGACCTGGAGATGGCGCGCGAGTTCATCGACGTGGTCGGCATGTGGGCGCGCGCCTTCGGCATGGCCGTCGGCGAGATGGACGAGATCGTCCTGGCCGACGACGAAAAGGACATCAAGGCGTTCCGGGTGAAGTTCGCCTCCGGCTTCGAGGTGGTGGCGCTGCCCTCCGTCGCCCGTGCGCTGCGCGGCAAGCAGGGCCTGGTGATCCTGGACGAGGCGGCGTTCTACTCGGATCTCGCCGAAGTTCTGAAGGCGGCCATGGCGCTGCTGATGTGGGGCGGCTCGGTGATCGTGGTCTCCACGCACAATGGCGTCGACAATCCGTTCAACCAGCTGATCGACGAGATCCGCGCCGGCCGGCGCAAGGGCGCGACCATGACCATCACCTTCGACGATGCGATCGCCGAAGGGCTCTACGAGCGCATCTGCCTGGTCACAGGACGAGAGGCCACGCCGGAAGGCCGCGCGTCCTGGTGCGCCGAGATCCGCGCCTTCTACGGCGCCGACGCCGCCGAGGAGCTGGACTGCGTGCCCTCGACCGGCGCGGGCTCCTGGATCGGCCTGGACGACATCGTCGCCGCGCAGCACCCGGAAGCCGGCCGCCCCGAGCTCTACCAAAAGGGCCTCGTCTTCTCCGGCTGGGACGTGGCGCGCCGCCGCGACCTGTCCGTCGTCGCCCCCTTCGAGATGGTCGGTGACGTGCTCTGGCTGCGCGAAGAGACCTACATGCACAACCGCCGCTTCGCCGAGCAGTACGACGAGATCGGCCGGATGATGCGCGACTACCGCGTCGTCCGCCTGGCCATGGACCAGACCGGCATGGGCGAGGCGGTGGTCGAGGAAATCCAGGCGCGCCACGGCCAGGAGCGCTGCGAGGGCGTGATCCTTTCGGGCCCGCGCCGGCTCGACCTGGCCACGATCCTGAAGGCGCGCTTCGAGAACGGCACCATCCGCATCCCCGACAGCCCGGAGATCCGCGCCGACCTGCGCGCCATCAAGCGCGTCGCCGGCCCGACCGGCGCGCCGCGCCTGGTCAACGACGACACGGTCCACGCCGACATCTTCTGGGCCTATGCCTTGGCTGCGGCGGCCGCCGCCGAGGGCGCGTTCGAATACGGCTACGAAGCCGTCACCGGCACCGCCAGCGGCCGCGCCGGCGTGCTGGGCCGCCGCGCCGAGGATGATGACGGGCCGCCCTCGCTGGCCGGTTTCGCGCGATCGAAGGGAGCCTGGTGATGCCCGAGACGAGGATCCTGGACCAGTACGGCCGCCCGATCGAGCGGGGCAAGCTGACCGAGGAGCTGGCGGCGCCGTCGCTCCGTTCCGTCCGCCAGGTGATCTCCGACCACCCGGAGGCGGGGCTCACGCCCGCCCGGCTGGCGCGGCTGCTGCTCGACGCCGAGCAGGGCGAGCCCACGGCCTATCTGGAACTGGCCGAGGCGATGGAGGAGAAGTATCCCCACTACGCCGCCGTCGTCGGCGTCCGCAAGCGCGCCGTCGCCGGACTGGAGCTGCAGGTCGAGGCCGCCTCCGACGCGGCCGACGACGTGAAGGCGGCCGACCTGGTGCGCGAGGCCGTGGTGCGCGACGGCATCGAGGACGAGCTGATCGACCTGCTGGACGGCATCGCCAAGGGCTATGCCGTGGCCGAGATCATCTGGCGGCAGGAGGCCCGGGCCTGGTGGCCGGAGCGCCTGGAGTGGCGCGACCCGCGCTGGTTCCGGCCCTCGATCGAGGACGGCACGACGCTGCTGCTGCGCGACATCGCCGGCGATCTGCCGCTGGCGCCGTTCAAGTTCATCACCCATCACGCCCGCGCCAAGTCCGGCATCCCGATCCGCGCCGGCCTGGCCCGGGCGGCGGCCTGGCTCTACCTGTTCCAGAACTTCGGGCTGAAGGACTGGATCGTCTTCGCCGAGACCTTCGGCCACCCGATCCGCATCGGCCGCTACGATGCCGGCGCGAGCGCGGAAGACCGGAAGGTTCTGCTCAACGCGGTCAGCGCCATCGGCACCGACATGGCCGGCATCGTGCCGCGCTCGATGGAGATCGAGCTGATCGAGGCCAAGCTCGCCGGCAATATCGACCTGTTCGAGCGGCTCTGCGCCTATCTCGACCAGCAGGCCTCCAAGCTGGTGCTGGGCCAGACCGCGACCACCGACGCCATCGCCGGCGGTCACGCCGTGGGCCGGGTCCACGACGACGTGCGCGAGGACATTCGCGACGCCGACGCCCGCCAGCTCTGCGCCACGCTGGCGCGCGACCTGGTCAAGCCGCTGGTCGATCTCAACCTCGGGCCGCGGCGCGCCTATCCCAGGATGCGCCTGGTGGCGCCCGACGACATTCCGCTGGACAAGCGGATCGACGGGCTCAAGACCTTCGTGCCGATGGGCCTGAAGGTGCAGATGTCGGAGATCCGCGACATGCTGGGCTTCGCCGATCCGGACGAAGGCGCAGAGCTGCTGGTGGCGCCGGCGCCGCAGGCAGTCCCGCCGCCGGGCGGGACGGACGATCCGGCGGCGGACCCGGCCGAGACCGCCGCCCGGCGCGACCGCCTCACGACCGCAGCTGCGACCGGCGCGGAAGCCGACATGCTCGACAACCTCGCGATCGCGGCGCTGGAATCGGAGGGCTACGACCCGCTCTCCGACCTTGTCGCCGACGCCCTGGGCGAGCTGGCCGAGGCCGACGACTTCGACGACTTCGAGCGGCGCCTGCGCCGGCTGGTCGGCGGCGAGCCGCCGGACGGCGCCGTGGAAAGGCTGGGCGACATCCTGTTCCAGGCGAAGCTTGCCGGCCGCATCGGGGTGGGCCTGGACGAGGACGCCTGAGCCGTGGCGATCGAGCTCGAACCGCTGCCGCCGGCCGAGGCCGTCGCCTTCTTCCGCTCCAAAGGCTACCTCACCGGCTTCAGCTGGCGCGACGTCTCGGCCGAGCAGCACGGCCAGGCCTTCACGGTGGCCAAGGCGATGCGCCTCGACGTCATGGAGGCGATCCGGGGCGAGCTCGATCGCGCCCTGGCCGGCGGGACGACGTTCCAGGATTTCCGCAAGACGCTCACGCCCCGGCTGAAGGAGCTGGGCTGGTGGGGCCGCAAGCCCATGTTCGACGAGCTCACCGGCGAGACGATCGAGGCGCAGCTCGGCTCCGACCGGCGGCTCCGCATCATCTACGACGCCAATCTCCGCGCCGCCCACGCCGCCGGCCACTGGACCCGTATCCAGGCGACGAAACAGGATCTGCCGTATCTCCGCTACGTCGCCGTCCTGGACGGGCGCACGCGGCCGCAGCACCGCGCCTGGCATGGCACGCTGCTGCCGGTCGACCACGTGTTCTGGCAGACGCATTACCCGCCCAACGGCTGGCGCTGCCGCTGCCAGGTCCAGCAGGTCTCCGAGGGCCAGATGCGCCGGCGCGGCTGGCAGGTGACCGAGCCGCCGCCCGAGAGCGGGCCCGGCCGGGCGCACGTCAACCGCCGGACCGGCGAGGTGATCGAGGCCCCGGCCGGCATCGATCCGGGCTGGGGCCACAATCCCGGTATGGCGGCCGAGGGGCGGTTTCCCGATCCGGCCCGCTACACGGATGCCGACTGGGGCCACGCCGCCGCCAGGGCCGCGGTGGAGAGCCCGCACTTCGAGGATATCGTCCGCGGCACCGCCGGGGGCGCCGCGCCGGTCGCCTGGCTGGACGAGGCGCTCGCGGCCGCGATCGGGACGGACGTGCAGCGCGTGGATCTCTCGGCCGACACCATGCGGAAACAGCGCGGCGAGCTGCCCGGCAATCCCGGCCACCCGGAGCTGACCCTCGTCGATTATCGACGTCTTCCAGACCTCATCGGCGGCGGATCGGTCTACAGCGACCGGGAGCGGAGCCTGCTGATCTTCTCGGAGCACGAGGGCCGCTTCTACCGCATCGCCCTGAAGGCGACAGCGGACGGGCAGGCGGCGTTCCTGACCTCGTTCACGAAAGTGCGCCGCGAGAACGCCCTGCGCCAGCAGCGGCGTCGCCGGAAGATCGACCGCGGAGATTGAAGACCGGCGGGGTGGGCGCCCGATCTGAACCCACATTGCGCTCGACGCCGAAGGCGCCTGCTACGGCTTCGGGACTTTCACCGTGTATCCCGCCGGCACCGTCAATATAGCGATCCGCCCGCCGCGATGAAAGCCAGAGGGCCGGCGGTTGTGGGACCGATTGGAGATGACCTCCCAAAAGTGCTCAGTGCAGATCGGTGGATGGCCTCGATGACGGATCCGAAGGCAGGGGCTATTGGAAGGACTCCAAGATCGACCGCGTCATTTCGCTGAATTTCCGGAGCATCTCGGCAACGGGCGGACGACCGATGTCGGGAACGTCGGCCAGCGATACGCTCAGCGTGATGTTCAACTGCAGGCCCTCGTCGGCGTCCCATCGTGCGACTGGGTCGCCATCGGTGTAGGGGCCATCCCAGAGCGCGATCAGCCTGATATGACCGTTGCCGCTGACGTGGGCGTCCCCGCGTTCTATGCCGCAGACAAGCAGCTTCCGGTGCTTATCCGTCAGGTCCAGATGGTGAAGAGCGTAGAGTAGCGCGTTGCCGCCGCGAAACGGTCGGAAGCCCAGAATTGCTGCCTGGTCCGCTTCGGAAAGACGCCGAAACTTCTTCCTGGTTCTCTTGTCGGCGAGTCCCTGCTCCGATTTGGCGAAAGGAAAGTAAGTATCGGAGGGCTCCCGATGGCCGTTGCGCTCGGCGAGAGCGCAGGCGAGAAGGTCGAGCGCGCTTCGCTGCGCGTGGATGATGGCGCCAGTCTGAACGCCGATTGACCGGGGCACGGGAGCCGCAGTCTTGAAGAAATAGATCAGGCCGCGCCCCTCGGGATCCGGCACCGGTCTCAGCCGATAGGGCTTCTGATCCAGAAATCCCCTAAGCTTCTGATCGAGAGCATCGATCTGAGTATCGGCCCAATCGATCTTCGCAAACGCGTCTGCCAGATCATCTGGGTCCATGCCAATTGCTCCGTTCGAACAGGTTGTCGTCCCCGTCGCTACAAACGCCAGCCCAGCGTCGTGAGCCATGTCCAGATCGTCTGGCCGACCTCCAACAGGGCGGGCGCGATACCCAGAATCTCCGAGCCGGCCTTCGTGCCGGCCACGATCACAGTAGCATCTACGAACCGGTCAGCCTTCTTCAGGATCCAGCCGGCAATCCGCCGGCCGAGAGATTCGGTTCGATCCTGGATGGCCTTCACTTCGGTCAGTTGGTCGCGATCCGGCTGCGCGGGCAGCGATTTCAGATGCGCCACGTCGTGGGACAGCTGTTCGAATTCCGCTCGGGTGATCGGCAGCTCATCGGGGATGGGTTCCGGCGGCTGGTTGTGACCCATGCCGGCGGGGCCCTGACCGATCTTCTCCAGTGCCGCTTCCAGTTGCTCGATGCGCTGGAGCATGTCCTGATGGGCTTTGGCCGCGGAGAAGCGCTCATCGTTCCAGGGACGGGTCTCCTCCTCCCATTTCGTCTGCCGATTCTGCCACGTATCATCGTCGGACGGACGGATTCGCGCTCCGTGCGGCGCCCACTCGAAGGAGTACCGGTCAAGCTCTAGGGCGGCGCGCTCCATTTGCTCCCAGGTAGCGACGTCATCGAAATATTGCTCAATCACGTCGATGGTCTCGTAGGGGCCACCCCAGATGTAATTGTACTCGCCGTCATTTCTTGGCGTCCCCATCTCCGGCGGTTCGTAGTTCCGAAGGAACCACTCCTCGATCTTCGTGGCGCCCTCTTCCACGCTCAGGGCGCGAAGATCCTCTCGGGGCAGGTCCGGTGCCCGGAGCTGCGGTTCCTCGAGTCGCGGCTTGGCCGCTTTCTCCTCATTTAGCTCTTCGGCTGATCTCCACCTTGCCTGCCCAAGTCTGGCCCGCCCAAAGCTGGATTTCCCGTATGTGGCCTGACCATATCTCGCCGGTTCCCGATCCTGCTGACCGAGTTGGCCCTTGAGGAGAAGCGCCAACCTTTCGGCGCTGCCTCGAAATCCGTTGGCCTCTTCGGCCGCCATGTCGTCGACACGAAGCAACCATCGCGACACCAGATCTGCCGCAAGTTTGGGGTGGGCCGACGTTCGGGGGAATTCGATGTCACGCGTCGGCAGAAAGCGCACCGGCAGAATCAGGTCCTTGCGGCCGAGTTGTCTCTCGAAAGACTGGAAGAGTTGCGCCTCCAGGCGGCACAGGGGGTCCGAGAACCAGGCCGGGGTTATGAAGGCCAGAAGAACGGCGCTGCCATCGTTTTCACCGGCGCACGCCCGCTCCCAGGCCTCGGCGGCGGGGTCTTCGCTCCGATCCACCCAGATATGGACGTTCTTCAGGCCGACCCCGTAGACCTCACGCTGCAGGCGAAACGCTAGGTCGGAAATGGAATCCGCCTCCGCGCTGTTCCGCGCAAAGCTCAGGAACAGGTCGTACTCGGTCTCCGCCATGATGCCGGCCACGCCCCCTCTTGTGCTCGTCCGGCAACATTCTGGTGCATGCGCGATGAAGCCGGCAACCCGGGTCGCTCTCAGGGGGCCGTCAGGGGGCTTCTCGGGTTCGGCGGGAGCCGATGGGCCCGGAACCGGCTCTCGCCGCTCCTGCCCCCTTTTAGTGGCTATTATTCGTCTATTAGAAACTCGGGTCCGGGTGTCTCGGCCAGCGCCAGGCTGCAGCCGCTCCACCGATCGCCGCGGCGCGGGCAGCGGCCGGCGTCGCGAAGGGCCGTGAGCATGTCCGGCACCGCCATCCCGGGGCCGAAGCGGCGCAGCAGGGTGCGCAGGCGGTAGCGCCCGTTCTTGCCGCAGCGGGTGCAGCGGATCGCGATCATGCGATCCTCGACCAGATCCAGAACGGTGCGCGACGCGGCCATGGGGCGATGATCGGCGATCGCATTGCGCCGCGCCACAGTTGCAATCTGCCTGCACGCGGCGCCGGTGGCGTCAGTGCATTTTGAAGCGGTTGCGCAGCGTGAGCAGCAGGAACAACAGCGTAATGACGCCGCCGACGGTCTGGACGCTGCTGATGACGTGCAGGCTGTCGATGGTCACCCGGATGGTCACTACTCCTCTGTCATGTCCGCCTCATCGAGCGCCAATTGCTCTACGAATAAGGGCTCTTCGTCCGAGGCTTCATCCCACAATTCGCGAAAGTGGCGTAGCGTGCTCTTTTCCTCGTCTGTCGTCCCGGGACCCGCAAGAAGTTCATCGACACAGGAAATCAGTCGTTTCGGATCGCACAGCCCGGCGACCAACTTCTTGTGAACTAAATATCGTGTTCTAGTGACGTTGCTGCGGCCAGAAGACGACTGGTTCGTGGAAACAAAGGAACCCGCAAGCGCCACGACGAGCTGAGGATCTTCCAGATTCTGCTGAACCCAGTCCCGGACAGTCTCCTCTCCCATCATCTCCTCCAGTTGCATCCACACATAGAGCGAAGAAACCAGTTCGGGTACTTGAAGCAAGGACATATCGGATGCGGCCCGCGTGACCGCCTCCAATGCGAGATCACGCAGTTCGATTGCCGCCTCGCTTGACACGATGGATCGCTCGGCCCCTCGTCGACCCTCAATCAGGCCGTTGTTTCGTAATGCGCGATCCGCAAGGCTCAGAAGGAACTGCAGAGACGCGAGCTTCGCAGCCCGGACGACTGCACGATCGAATTGCTCTTTGGAAACTCGGTCTCTGAAACGGTTGAGCAACCAGTGCGCGCGGAGTTCGTTGTCCTCGAAATCCCCCAACCGCCTGGACCCGTCTATCGGCAAATTGATCTCGTCAACCACACTGAACACAGCCCCGAGGAAGCTTTCGATATTCTGCTCGGGCACGTCCTCGGCGCGAACCACCAACTCATCGAGCAGAGAGGCAGCTTTAGTCCCGCCTTGGCGCCTGGGTCGGGCGCTTGCTTTCCGCAGCGCGCTCGCAACTGTCTTCCCGTCCCCCGACTGACTGATGATCTGATCCAACTGTGAGGCTGGTAACGTGCTGTCGTCGATGGCATAGCGGAAATACGAGTCGAAAAAGGTCTCGCTACAGATCTGCCGGTTCTTGCGCCATTCGGCTTCCCAATCGGAATCGTAGCCACTACCACCCCAGTAGATCTCCAACCTCGGGAATAGGCGCGATAGCGCTTGCTGAAGGACTCTGACCGATGGCTGATCAAGGCCGTCGAACAACGTCTTCGTCATCGAAGCCCTGTCGTCCTCTGAAAGACCGCGAGCTGCCGGACGTCGGAGCACGGCATTCTTGTTGTCAAAAATGCGCCGATGCAGGAGAGGAAGAAAGACCCGCAAAGCCTCGATGCCCACGAAATCCGCCCTGTCGAGTTCACCTTCGACGGATGGCCAAAGGATTTTGAGGACGTTGTCGAACCGCGCCAGGTCTCGCGCCGTATTGAGGAAGGGCCAGACCACGTCAACAAGGACGTCCAGAATGCGTGCCTCGTCATCCTGGTTCTGCGCATCCACTGCGCGAAGGACCTGTTCCCGCAGTTTGTAGCGGAGGTCAGTCTTGTCTGGAGGAGGCACCTCGAAGGAAGCCTGGATGATCTTGTCGAGATACTGCTGGTCTGCCCCTGAGAATCTTTCCTTAAGGTGACGCTCGACCAGAGCTCGATCGAAAACGAGCATGTATGTGATGTTGGGCAATCGACCTGAGGATTTCACGAGTTGGAACACCATCATCGCTTCTTCGATATCGAGCCGGTCCAGATCGTCGATGACCACGAGATAACGCTTGCCTGCTTCCCGAAGTGCGTCCGAAATCCGCCGGTGCTCGTGTGGGACAGTGGCCTTGGGGTCTTCAAGAAAGTCCTGCAACACGCCGCCGGTCGCCCTGAGAGCCTTCTCCATGGCGGATCCGCCGATCAGCCCAACGATCGGCGCGATACTGGCCGAGTGTTTTCCCAAGCGGTGACCGATGGCGCGTAGACGCGCTCTCTCCCTATCAGGCAGGGACATCGCTGCCGCCAGTTCCGCAAAGAAATCCGCATGAAGGGACTCCTTGTCGGTGAACCACCAGGGATTGAACTCGATGATCTCCAGATTCTCCCTGTCCTCACCAAACTCGGCATCTAGGCAGTGCCGGACGAGGGCGACCGTGCTGCTCTTGCCGATGCCCCAAGGGCCGTGGACACCGAGGACGAAGCTGTCCTCGCTGCGATTCTTTGCGATCACTCGGGCAATCGTTCTGGCAAAGGACGTCAGCTCGAATTGATCCTCGTCGGGCTCGGCGATCGGGCGATCGCTATTCATCGTCCATTCCTGGATTTCGGCTTGTTCCCCTGACGGCTCGGTCATCAACCCGGTCCCCCTCGTCTTTTCCCGCCTGACGGCGACAGAATAGACAATTTTCTTCCCTGGCGTCATGGTGGCGGACCGCCGTGTTGCGAGGCTGGCTGGCCCAGTCCGGCAAGACCGGCCAGGCACAGTCGCCCCGCCCGCCGACCCTCCGCCATCCCGGGCGGGGCGGGCCGTGGGGCGTAACCGTTACGCCCTTATCCGGCCGGGCCGGGAGCCGCACAGTCGGCCCCATGGATCGGCAATTCGCATACGGACAGCCCCAGCCCGTCACCGCCGCCGCCGAGGCGGCCGATGGTGGGGATTGGATCACGCTCTGGCCCGCCGGCGGGGCCGAGGTCGTTCCCGTCGACGGCCGCGGTTCCTGGCGGGTGACCGACGCGGCCAAGGTCGTCGAGACCTCGCTCGCCACGGCCGCCGGTCACGTCCTGCCCATCGACTTCGATCACGACATCCACAAGCCCCGGCCCGGCCGCACCGGCCGCGCGGTCGGCTGGATCGACCGCCTGGAGGCGGCGGAAGACGGCGCCATCCGCGGCCGCGTCGAGTGGACCGCCGAGGGCCGCGAGGCGCTGGCGTCCAGGGCCTACCGCTTCATCTCTCCGGCCTTCGGCACCGACAAGGCGGGCAACGTCACCCGCATCGTCGGCGCCGGTCTGGTCAATGTTCCCGCGATCCAGGAGCTGCCTGCGGTCGCACACGCCCAGGAGGACGACCCCACCATGACCAAGGAACAGCTGGCCGCGCTCCGGAAGGCGTTCGGCCTGACGGACGACGCCGACGCCGCCGCCATCGTCACGGCGGCCGATCAGCTCTCGACCTCGCACACCGCCCTGGAGACGGCCGCGGCCAAGGTCGCGAATGCCGCCGGCCAGGACGAGCTGACCGAGGCGGTCGCCACCGGCGTCGCGGCGAAGCTGCAGACCGCTTCCGCCGAGCCGGACCCGAAGAAGTACGTGCCGAAGCCCGCCTATGACGAGCTGGCGGCCCGCGTCGAGAAGCTGGAGACGGCGAGCGCCGCCTCCGGCGCGCAGGCCGCCGTCGAGGCGGCGACCAAGGCCGGCAAGGTCTCGCCCGCGCTCAACGAGTGGGCGATGAACTACGCCACCGCCGACCCGGAGGGCTTCGCCGCCTGGGCCGAGAAGGCCCCGGTGATCGTCGCCGCCGGCCGCGACCCGGCCATCGCCACCGCCGCCGCGCACACCGACAAGTCCGGTCTATCGGCCGAGGAGCTGCAGGTCGCGCGGTCGATGGGCCTCACGGCCGAGGCCTTCAAGGCCGCCCGTGACGAGAACGAGGAGACCAGCCAGTGACCGCGCTTTCCGCCGACCGCAACACGCCGCTGATGGAGGGCGTCTTCCACGACCTCCCCGTCAAGGCCGCGACCCTGATCCACGCCGGCGCCCTGGTGGCGCTCAGCGGCGCCTTCGTCCAGCAGGGCGCCACCGCCACTGGCCTGGTGGCCGTGGGCCGCGCCGAGGAGAGGGCCGACAACTCCGCCGGCGCCAATGGTGACATCACCGTCCGGATCCGCGAGGGCGTCTTCCGCTGGGCCAATTCGGAGGGCGGCGAGGCGATCGCGGTCTCCGAGATCGGCAAGGCCTGCTGGATCGTCGACGACCAGACGGTCGCCAAGACGAGCAATGGCGGCGCGCGCAGCCCCGCAGGCATCGTCACCGACGTGGACGCCCAGGGCGTCTGGGTCCGCACCGGGCCGCAGGTCCTGGTCAGCCCGGACGGCGCGCTGCTCGCCGCCAACGACCTGGGCGACGTCGATGACGCGGCCGCCGCGCGCGGCAATCTCGGCGCCGACAAGATCTTCCTCAACGCCAAGGCCGCGGATCTGAGCGGCACCGACGTCTACCGCCTGGTGGCGCCGCTCGCCGGCGACATCACGAAGTTCCGCTCGGTGCTCGACGGCGCCCTGGCGGACGGCGACGCGACGCTGACGCTCTCGATCAACGGCACGCCCGTGACCAACGGCGTGATCACGATCGCCGAGGCCGGCTCGGCCGCCGGCGACGTCGACGAGGCGACGCCCACGGCCGCCAACACCGTGGCCGCCGGCGACGTCATCGCCATCACCGTGGGCGGCGCCAACAGCGCGGCCCGGGTGGCCGACACCGTCCTCGAAATCACCTACTGAGCGGAGCTTCCAGCACCATGATCATCAACCGGGGCAATCTCGCCACGCTCTTTACGGGGTTCAAGGCGAGCTTCCAGAACGGCATTGGCCAGCACGAGCCGCAGTGGCCGCGGGTCGCCACCCGCGTGCCGTCGACCACTTCCGAGGAGGAGTATGGCTGGCTCGGCCAGGTGCCGAACCTGCGCGAATGGTTCGGCGACCGGGTCGTGCAGAACCTTCAGCAGCACGACTACTCGATCAAGAACCGGAAGTTCGAGCTGACCCTCGGCGTGCCGGTGGACCACATTGAGGACGACAAGTACGGCGTCTACGCGCCGATGTTCGAGGAGATGGGCCGCTCGGCCGCCGCGCACCCGGACCAGCTGATCTGGCCCCTGCTCAACGCCGGCTTCTCGACCGTCTGCTATGACGGGCAGTTCTTCTTCGACACCGACCACCCGGTGCTGGACGAGAACGGCGAGGTCCAGTCGGTCGCCAACACCGACGGCGGCGCGGGCACGCCCTGGTTCCTGATGGACGTCAGCCGGCCGCTGAAGCCGCTGATCCACCAGGTCCGCCAGGAGGGCCCGCTGGTCCGCCAGGACGCGCCCACCGACGAGCCGGTCTTCAACAGCGACGAATACAAGTACGGCATCAAGCACCGTCGCAATGTCGGGTTCGGCTTCTGGCAGTTCGCCTGGGGCTCCAAGCAGACCCTCAACAAGGCGAACTACAAGATCGCCCGCGAGAGCCTGATGGGGATGAAGGGCGACCATGGCCGGCCGATCGGCGTCATGCCGCGGCTGCTGGTCGTGCCGCCTTCGCTGGAAGGCGAGGCGCTGGAGATCCTCAACGCCGAGCGCGACGCCGCCGGCGCCACCAACGTCTACAAGGGCACGGCCGAGCTGCTGGTCGTGCCGTGGCTGGGCTGACGGAGATGACCATGCACGCCTACGAGAACAGGATCCTGGTGGTGACCGCGAAGCGGCCCGGCTTCCGCCGCGCCGGCCGCGCCTGGCCGGCCGAGCGGACCGAGGCGCCCGCCACCAACTTCCGGCCCGACCAGGTGGAGGCCATCCTGGCCGACCCGATGCTGGTCGTCCACCTGGAGGACGCGCCGGCGCCCGCGGACCCGCCCATGACCGAGACGGAGATCCACGAGAAGCTGCTCGACGTCTTCCCCGGCCTGGACCAGGCGAAGGACTTCACCCGGGACGGCACGCCGAAGGCGAAGTCCGTCGAGCGCATCGCCGGCTTCGCCATCCCGGCGGCAACGATCGCCACGTCCTGGGCCGCCTTCCGGGCGATGAAGGAAGGCGACGGCCAGGGTGGCAGCGACGGCGGCAACGCGGGCGGCGGCGGGAGCTGACGCCCGAGGAGATCCCGAGCGAAAGCTCGTGCTGAAGCGCGCCGGCCGGGCTGGCGCGTGGAGCGGGTGAGTAGGCCCGCCGGCGGGCGGACGCCGGCTGCGACGTCTGAGGCATGGGCGTGACAGGCCGGAGAGACGGCCACCTTTTTCTCACCGGGGCCGAGCCATGAGCTACACCACCAAGGCCGACATGACCGCCCGCTTCGGGGCCCGGGAACTGGAGCAGCTGACCGACCGCGACGGCCAGGCCGGCGCCATCGTCGACAGCGTCCTGGACAGCGCCATCGCCACGGCCGAGGCGGAGATCAACGGCTACCTGGTCAAGCGCTACACGCTGCCGCTGGCCGACCCGCCGGCGCAGCTGACCGCCTGGGCGGCCGACATGGCCCGCTACTACCTGCACGTCCACAGCGTCCCCGAGACCGTGCGCACCCGGCACGAGGCCGCGGTGAAGGGTCTGCAGCAGGTGGCCCGCGGGCTTCTCAGCCTGGGCGACGACGACGCCGGCGACAGCGCCGCGGCCTCCGAGGGCGCGCCCGAGTTCACCAGCCCGGGCCGGACCTTCTCGCGGCAGAGCCTGAAGGGCCTCTGATGGCGCTGCAGCTCACCATCGATGTCGACGGCTTCGAGCGCGCCCGGGGCGGGCTCCGGCGGCTCCGCCAGGCCGGCGAGGATCTCACGCCGATCATGCGTTCGATCGCGGGGCAGATGGAGAGCCACACCGTTGGGCACTTCGACACGGAGACCGCGCCGGACGGACGGCCCTGGAAGCCGTCGCTCCGCGCCCGCGCCGAAGGCGGCCGGACCCTGACCGACGCCGGCCGGCTGCGGCGCTCGATCACGAGTTCGGCGACCGCCGATACGGCCTCGGTCGGCACCAACCTGGTCTACGCCGCGATCCACCAGACCGGCGGCCAGATCCGCGCGAAGACGAAGAAAGGCCTCGTCTTCCGCATCGGCGGCGCCTGGGTGCGCAAGCGCGAGGTGACGATCCCCGCCAGGCCCTTCATCGGCCTTTCAACGGCGCTTCAGGAGGACATCGAAGGCATCGTCGTCCGCCGCCTCGACGCCGCCGCGGGCGGCGGGCCCAGCTCGGGAGCGGGGGCATGAAGATCCAGCCCGTCATCGATCACCTGAAGGCCGTCGGCCTCGGCTATCTCGACATCGGCGGCGCCGCGGAGCTGGGCGAGGTGCTGGAGAACGCGCCCCGCCTGCCGGCGCTGTTCATCGTGCCCACCGGCGAGACCCGGACCGGCGGCCGCGAGACCGGCCCGAAGCTGCGCCAGCGAATCACCTACGCGTTCTCGGCCGTCTCGGTGGTGCGCAACGTCGCCGGCGGCACCGGCGCGGCCGGGAATGACGAGCTGGCCGATCTCCGCGACGGGCTGATCGGCGCCCTGGTCGCCTTCCGCCACCCGGCCGGGCGCAACAATCCGATCCCCGTCTCCGGCCGCCTGGCCGAGCTGACCGACCGCATCCTGATCTTCGAGGACGCCTTCCGCTTCGACGGCGTCGAGACCCGCGAGGTGACGTCATGACCGAGACCACCCGCCGCCGCGGCGGCATCTACCGCCGCGAGGCCGACGACAAGCCGGCGCGCCTGGTGAAGGGCAGCCGCACCGCGCCGCCCGCCGATCCCGCCCACCGGATCATGGCCGAACCCGCGCCCCGGCCGATGACCGAACCCGCGCCCCGGCCGAAGCCGGCCGCGGCGCCCAAGGAGGACTGAGCCGTGCCCTATGATTACGACGAGTACCTGATCCTGGCGAAGACCGAGGTGACCGAGGGCACGGACCCGACGCCGGCGATCGGCGACGCCGTGCTCTGCGTCGGCAGCCCACAGTGGAACCCGCTGGCGGCGAGTTACGGCGACCGGGAGCTGGTCGACGGCCGTGCCGGCGCCAAGAAGCAGTTCGTCGGCGCGCCGCACGCCACCCTCGGCCTTTCCGTCGAGCTCGCCGCCGGCGGCGACGACGCCGCGCTCGATACCGTGCCCCACTGGGCGGCGCTGCTGCTGGCCTGCGGCTTCGCCCAGACGGTAACCGCCGACACCAAGGTCGACTTCCAGCCGGTCTCGGCTGACTACGGCTCGGTCACGATCCATCCCAACATCGACGGCGTCGACGGCCGCCTGCTCGGCGCGCGCGGCAACGCGGTGATCGAGGGCCGCGCCGGCCAGGTGCCGCGGATCAACTTCCAGATGCTGGGCCTGCGCCAGGCAATCGCCGCGGCGGCGCAGATCTCCGGCTCGCTGCCCGCCTTCGCAGAGGGCCTGCCGGTGGGCGCGGTCGAGACCACGATCACCATCGGCGGCGAGGCCATGCGCGTCTCCGAGTTCTCGATCGACTGCGGCCGCCGGCCCAGCTTCGACGACATGGCGGGCCATCGCGGCGTGCGCATCAACCGCCGGCGGATGTCCGGGCGGATCAGCCTCGACCTGCCGACGATCGGGACCAAGAACCTGGTCGAGGAGGCCGCGGCCGCCGGGACGCAGGCGATCGTCATCACCCACGGCGCCAGCGGCGGCGACATCGTCGAGATCACCATGCCGGCGGTGCAGATCAAGACGGGCCAGTTCACCGACCGCGACGGCGTACTGGCAATGCCGCTGGACCTGCAGATCACGCCCTCGTCGGGCGACGACGAGATCACCATCACCACGAAGTAGGAGGCTCCGCTGTTCACCCTTTCCGAGCGCGAGACGTTCTCGTGGCCCGTCGCCGTGCCCGCCCCCCAGGCGGACGGCACCATGGCCTTCCAGGAGTTCACCGCCGTCTTCGAGCGGCTGCCGGTCGACGAGGCCGAGCCGCTGGCGAAGGAATCCAACGCCGCCTTTCTCGGCCGGGTGCTGGTCGGCTGGACCGAGGTCCGCGACGCGGACGGCGCCGATATCGAGTTCTCGGACACGGCCAAGGCGCAGTTCCTGCGCCACATCCCCGCCGTCCAGGCGGCGGTACTGGCCTACTGGCAGGCGCTGTCGGGCCGGGAGTACGCCAGAAAAAACTCCGCGAGCTCGGCCGGCGCTTCGCCGGCGGCCGGGCGCGGCGCAGCTCCTCGGCGATCCGCCAGGCCGAGCGATGGGGCCTGAGCGAGGACCAGCTGGAGCGCCTGCGGCGGCGGCGCCCCGAGATGGCGGCGGGACTGCTGGTCCTGCCGGCCTCGGCCGGCCCGGCGATCGAGCTCTTCGCCCTGGTCCAGGGCCAGTGGCGGCAGCTCATGCAGCTCATTCCCGCCGGCGCCGGCTTCGTGCCGCTCTCCCGTCCCGCCGCCCTGGACTACGCGGCGGTCGAGGCGGCGGCGCGCATGGCCGGCATCGAGATGACGGCGGCGCGGTTCGGCGATCTCCGCGCGCTGGAGGCGGGCGCGGTTTCCGTCTTCGCCGAAGCGGCGGGAGGTAGCGGATGACCGAGTACCGCGTCGGCCTGACGCTCACCGCCCGGGATGCCGGTTTCACCGGCGCCACCCGCGAGGCCGAGGCCGGGCTGGAGCGGCTGGACCGCTCCACCGACCGCGCCGCCGAGGCCCAACGCGGCTTCGAGCGCGCCACCCGCTCGGCTGCGGCCGAGCAGCAACGCATGGCCCGCTCCGGCGTCGAGCTGGAGCGCGCGGTCCGCGGCGTGGTCGCCGCCCTGGCCGCCTTCGGCGCGCTGCGCGTTGCCCGCTCGATCGCCGAGACCGGCGTCGCCGTCGAATCCATGACGAACGCACTGGCGGTCGCCACCGGCTCGGCGGAGGCCGGCGCCGACGCCATGGCCTTCGTGCGCGCCGAGGCCGACCGCCTCGGCCTCTCGCTCCGGCCGGCGATCGAGAGTTTCACGGCGCTGGCGGCCGCGACCCGGGGCACGGCGATCGACGCCGGCCAGACCCGCGAGATCTTCACCGCCGTCTCCGAGGCCATGGCCGTGCTGGGCCGGTCGTCGAACGAGACCGAGCGCGCCCTGCTGGCGATCCAGCAGGTGATCTCCAAGGGCAAGGTCTCAGCCGAGGAGCTGCGCGGCCAGCTGGGCGAAGTCCTGCCGGGCGCCTTCCAGGTCGCCGCCAGGGCCATGGGCGTCTCGACACAGGCGCTTTCGGATATGCTGGAGCAGGGCGAACTCTTTTCCGACGACTTCATCCCGCGCTTCGCCCGCCAGCTGCGGGCCGAATTCGCCGATGGCGTGACCGGAGCCGCCGAATCGGCGCGCGCGGCCTTCAACCGCTTCGGCACGACGATCTTCGACCTGGAGGTGGCGCTGGCCGAGGGCGGCTTCCTCGACGCGGTCACCGAATCGGCGCAGGAACTCGCCGTCGTCCTGCGGGATCCGGCCGTGGTCGACGGGCTCTCCACCGTCGCCTCCGCGATCGGCGACATCACCGTTTTCGCGGCGCGCAACCTGGAGACGATCGCGGCGCTCGCCGCCGGCTACGCCACCGCGCGGATCGCCACGGCCGGCTTCGCCGCCGCGACCGGCGGCGCGGCGATCGCCATGCGCGGCCTCAACGTCGCCATGCGGTCGAACCCAATCGGCCTGGTCGCCGGCGTGGCCGCAACAGCCGCCGCGTCGATGATTGACCTCGGCGGCGACACGGACACCGCGACCGAGGCCATCGAGCGACAGGCCCGCGCCCTCGGCCGGCTGACCGACAACAGCCGCGCGGCGGCGCTGGAGACGGCGGAACTCCGCCTGCAGGGACAGCGTCTTCGGGAGCAGGCGCTCACGGCGGAGCTCGACAGCCTGGCCGCCGACCTGCAGGCCCGGGAAGAAGAACGGCAGCTGCTGCAGCGGAGCCAGCCCAACAACCTGGCGCTTGGCCTCGTCCAAAGTCACCAGCGCCAGGGTGATAGTGAGGACATCGACCACGCCCGCGCCGAGCTGGAACAGCTCCAGAGCAGCATCGCCGCCACCCGCGCCGAGATTGAGCGGCTGAAGTCGGCGGAGACGAAGGCCGGCAGCGGTGACGACGACCCGCCGGGGCGCGCGCCGAAGAAGAACCCCTTCGCCGACGCGATCGCGGACGCCGAGGCCGAGCTGGCGGCGATCGAGCGTCTGCGCCGCGCCCGCCAGGTCTCGCCGGACTTCGAGCGGCTGACCGCGATCGACATCGAGGCCGAGCAGCAGACAGCCCGCATCGTCGAGCAGGCGGCCGACGCGAAGATCGAGGTCACGCGCCGCCAGGCCCTGGAGCTGGAGGCGCTGGTCTCGGAGCTGCTGCTGGCGCAGCAGGCCGAGCGCGATCATGCCAAGGCGACCCGCGAGGCCGCCCGCGCGGCCGAGGAGACCGCCCGGCTGCACGAGCAGACCACCGACGACATCTCCCAGCGGCTCGACCAGCTGGCGCCGAGCTTTGAGCGCGCCGCGGCCGCCGCCGACCGGTGGCGGGACGAGGCCCTGGCCGGGCTGGACGAGACCGCGGCCGGCTATGCCGAGTTCGCCGCCGACGTCGAGCGCATCCATGAGGGGATGCTGGCCGAGGCCTATCGCGAGGATCTCGACCGGCGCACCGACTGGGCCGCCGGCATCGAGCGCGCCATGGCCGAGGCGGAGGCCGTCCAGGGCGACTGGGCCGCGGTCTCCGAGGACCTGTTCGACCGCGCCACCCGCTCCGCCGAGGACTTCTTCGTGCGCCTGGTGCAGGGCAAGGCCTCGCTCTCCGACTTCGTCGATTTCGCCGTCGCCGAGCTGGCGCGGCTGGCCTTCCAGATGTCGATCAGCCCGATCCTGCAACAGGGGCTGGGCGAGCTGGGGCAGATCTTCGGCAGCCTGTTCGCGCCGTCCTTCGGGCCCGGCGCGGGTGGGTCGCTGGGCTCGGTCACCGGGGTGACGCCGCTGCACGAGGGCGGCGTCGCCGGCCGCGACGGCCAGGCGCCGCGGACGCTGCCGGCGGCGCTGTTCCGCACCGCGCCGCGCTATCACGAGGGCACGGCCGCCGCGGGCCTCGGCCCGCGCGAGGTGCCGGCAGTGCTGCTGGAAGGTGAGCGGGTGCTGACCGAGGCGCAGCAGGCGGCGACGGCGCGGACCATCTCCGGCCTGGCCGAGAGCCTGCGCGCCATGGCGGCGGTCTCGTCCGGCCGGGCCGAGGTCGCCGGCGGCGGCATGAACGTCGAGATCCACAATCACCTGGGGGGCGAGGCCGAGGCGAAGGCCAGCCGCACGCCTGACGGCGGGCTGCGCATCGACTTCCTGCGGCGCCTGAAGGACGACGTCTCCGGCGACATCGCTGCCGACCTCCGCTCCGGCCAGGGCCCGGTCTTCGCCGCCATGCGCGACGGCGGCCTGCCCATGAGCCTGCCCCGGCCGAGGGCCAACCCGTGAGCGCCCCGGTGACATGGCCGGCCGGCGTGCCCTACACGCCGTTCCGCGAACCGCTGCAGCTGCAGCCCATGACCTCGTTCAACGCGGTCGAGATGGACCAGGGCTGGACCGACCGGGAATCGCTCTTCACGGTCTCGCCGGCCCGCTACCAGGTCGAGATCGAGACCACGCTGCGCCAGTTCGAGATCCTGAAGGGCTGGTGGCGGCTCAATCTCGGCCGCGGCGCCCGGACCTTCCTGATGCCGGTCTGGACGGGCGAGGCCTATGTCGAGACCGAGTGCCGCATGGCCGTCGAGCCCTGGCGCGCCGGCCAGCCGGACGGCGACCGCTGGATCGCCGCCGTCCAGATCGAGATCCTCGACCTGCCGACGCCCGAGGCCGACGTGCTGGCGGCGATGCAGATCGCCGAGGTCATGGGCGCGGCCGGCATCCAGGCGCTGGCCGATCTGGCCGAGCTGGTGCACAGCGATTACCCGGCGGCGGTGGCCTGATGCCGGCCTTCCTGACAGACGCCGAGCGCGCCAGCCTGGCGATCCGCGAGCACGAGGCCTCGCTGCCGGCCGGCGAGGTGGAGCTGGTCACCCTGGAGTTCCGCCACCCGGCGCTGAGCGAGCCGGTACGCGTGGTCAACGACCGCGTCGGCCACCAGCTGACCCTGGAGGCGACGGCGCCCGCGAACCCGGGCGAGACCGTGACCTTCCAGCGCTCGGGCTTCCAGCTGACCTGGCCGGCGACCAAGCGCGACCGCAGCCCCGAGATCGAGCTGGAGGCGATGAACGCCAACGCCGCGCTGGAGCGGGTGCTCGACCTGACGCTCGCCTCCGACGCCGCCGTCGAGCTCACCGTCCGCTCGTATCTCTCGACCGACCTCACCGGCCCGGCCGCCATCGTCGAGGGCCTGGAGATCCGCGAGAGCCTCGCCACCGACCGCGCCGTCCGGGCGCGCGCCGGCATGTTCAACTGGGAGCGGGCCGCGGGGTTGATCTACACCCGCTCCAGCCACCCGCTGATCGGGGGCTGAGGGGATGCTGAACCGTTCGGACTCCATTCGCTTCGTCCGGCCGCTGATCGGGCTGCCCTGGGAACGCGGCGCAGCCGGGCCCGACGCCTTCGACTGCGGCAGCTTCACCGCCTTCGTCCAGCGCGGGATGATGGGCCGCGAACTGCCCGTCAGCCTTGCCGACTATGGCGACCTCGTCTCGGCCGCCGCGCTCCGCCAGGCCATCGCCGACGCCGAGCTGGACGCCGCCTGGCCGGTGGTGACCCGCGCCGAGGGCGAGGAAGCGGCGCGGCTCGCCACCACCGCCGGCTGGCGCCATGGCGACGTCGTCGTCTTCCGCCGGGGCGCGTTCTGTCATGTCGGCACCTGGACGGCGCTGGGCCAGGGCGCGACGGGGCTGCTGCACTGCGCCCGCTTCGACGGCGTGGTGCTGGAGCCCTGGTCGACGGCACGCGCGCGCAGCTGGACCTCGATCGAGGCCTGCCGCCCGGCTGCGGAGGCGAAGCCGTGAACCCGCTTCTGACAGGCCCCCTGCCGGCGAACGGCGTCCGCGTGGTGATCGCGAAGGATCCGCTCCGGCCGCTGCTGGGCGCGGAGGTGCGCCAGCTGCCGACCGGGATCACGGCGGCGACAGCGCTGATGCTGCTGGACGACGCAGCCCCGGCCCGGCCGCTCTGCTGGAAGGGCGCTTCGGCGCTGCTGCGTTCTCACCCGCTGACGGGCGAGAACGAGTGGGAGACCGTCCGCTTCCTCGCCGGCGACGTGCTCTACGTCACGCCGCCGCCGCCGGCCGATAGCGAGGGCGGCTCCAATCCCATCGCCATGGTGGCCATGATCGCCCTGATGGTGGTGGCGCCCTATGCCGGCGCCGCCATGTTCGGCGCGGGCACCTTGGGAGCGGCGGTCGCGACCGCCGTGATCTCCGTCGCCGGCGGCTTCCTGATCAACGCCCTGTTCCCGCCGTCTGCGCCCGCCGCGCCGCCGCCGCTGCCGGGGCCGGGCGAGGCCTTCCGCGCCACGCTGTCGGGTCAGATCGTCCGCGCCGGCGAGCGCATCCCCGAGCTGCACGGCACGGTCCGCTTCGCGCCGAAGTGGATCGCGCCGCCCTATGGCGAGTTCGCCGACAACGAGCACCTGGTCTTCGCCCTCTACAGCCTCGGCAGGGACAAGGTCCGCCTCGACCGCCTGGAGTTCGAGGACACGGTGATCTGGACCGAGGCCGATGGCGTGACCACCGCTGGTGGCGCGCTGGAGATCGAGATCGTCGAGCCCGGCGACCCGGTGACGCTGTTCCCCGCGGCCGTCACCAGCTCCTCCGAGCCGGCCGGCACCAAGCTCCGCGCCGAGAACGAGCTGGAGGGCGGCGAGACCACCGACGACCTCTTCCTCGGGCCCTTCGCCGCCTGCCCGGCCGGCCAGGTCGCCGACCGCATCGGCGTCGACATCGAATGGCCCGGCGCGCTGTTCAAGACGGTCTCTAACCGCATCCGCCAGACCACGGTGACCTGGCGCGTCGAGGCGCGCGAGATCGACGACAACGGCGACCCGGTCGAAGGCGCGTCGTTCGAGCTGCTGGGCGCGGAGAGCTTCACCGCCGGCACCACGACGCCGCAGCGGCTCTCGAAGCTCTACGCGGTCGACCGCGGCCGCTACGAGGTCCGCGTCCGCCGCACCAACAACACGGTCGGCACCTCGGCCGCCTCCGACCGCACGGTCTGGTCGGGGCTGAAGGGCTTCGTTCCCTCCGACCAGGTCTTCGACGACGAGACGGTGCTGGCGATCCGCTTCAAGGGCACGGCGGCGACGGCGCAGAGCCGGACGCTGTTCGCCACCGCGACTGGCATCCATGAATACTGGGACGCGGGCGCCGAGGAATGGGTCGAGGGCCCGACCGCGGCGATCGAGGCGGCGGCGCGCCACATCGCCCAGGACGACCGGCAGGCCGGCCTCGCCGACCACCGCGTGGATCTGGCCACGCTGCAGGCGCTGGCCGAGACCTGGGCGGCGCGCGGCGACACGTTCAACCATCTCTTCACCGGCGATGCGACGCCCTGGGAGGAGCTCACCGCCGTGCTCCGGGCCGGCCGGGCCCAGCCGATCCGCATCGGCGCGGACCTCACCTTCTGGCGCGACGAGCCGCAGCCGATTCCGGTCGCCGCCTTCGCGCCCCACGACATCGTCCGCGGCTCGCTGCAGATCCGCCGCCTGCACGTGACCAGCGAGGACGCCAACGCCGCGCGGGTGCTGTTCACCGACGCCGCCGGCGTCGAGCGCGACGTCATCGCCGCCCTGGACGGCATCGCGCCCGACCGGGTCGCCGACGTCCGCTTCACCGGCATCGACAACTTCCCCCAGGCCTGGCGGGAGGGCGTGACCGAAGCGGCGGCGCACCGCTTCCGGCGGCTGTTCGTCACCTTCTCCGCCCTGAAACGCGGGCGCTTCCTGCGCCGCGGCCAGAAGATCGCACTGGCGCACTACCGGCCCGCCTGGGGGCAGAGCGCCATGGCGACCGGCCTCTCGCCGGATGGGCGGACGCTGACGCTCGACGAGCCGTTCGCCCTCGACGCGGAAGGCGGCGACCATGTCATCGGCCTGGTGGCGCCGGATGGCGAGCTCTGGGGCCCTGTGAAGGCGACGGTCGGCGCGCACGAGCGCACGCTGGTGATCGACGCCGCCGACCTGGCCGCCTATCTCGCCGAGCCGGCCCAGGGCCGCGACTATCACGCCAATCCGAAGGACTGGATCGCGCTCAAGCGCGACGGCCGGAAGCCGACCCGGGCCATGTTCGGCAAGGCGGACCAGGTCTGGCGGGAGCTGCTGATCCTGGACACCGAGCCCCGGCCGGACGGCACGGTCGCCATCGCCGCGGTCGTCGACGATGCCCGCGTCCACACGGCCGAGACCGACACCGCCCAGCCCGAGGAGGTCGCCGCCGCCGGCCTCGGTGCGAACTCGTCGTCGCCGGTCTGGCTGGACGTGAAGATCGCGCTCCGCGATCTCGGCGACGCCCGGGAGATGACGCTGGTCGGCCCGTCGGCGCCGGGCGCGGTGCTCTACCGCGCGCGCTTCCGGGCGGACGGCGGCGACTATGCGGAGCTCACGCCCTCGGCCGCGCCGGAGCTGAAGGGCATCGTGCCCGACGTCGACGACACGCTGGTGGTCGAGTACTGGGCCGAAGGGCCGGGCGGCGAAGGCACACGGATCGTGCGCAACATCTCCGACCAGGTCACCCCGCCGGATGCGGTCGATGCCGCGAGCTTCGCCCTCACCGAGCTGTCGAACGGCGATCTCGACTGGACCTGGGACACGGTGGCCGGCGCGGCCTCCTACGACGTCGAGTTCCTGGGCGGCGCCGCGGCCGACAGCCTGAGCCTGAAGCGCACCGAGATTGCCGCCGCCGGCGCCGCATCCTGGACGGCCGACGAACAGGCCGCGGACGGTGGGCCGTTTCGCACAGCGCGCATCCGGGTGCGCAGCGTCGGCTCCGGCGGCGTCGCCAACCCGGCCGCCGACACATACGCCAACCCGGCGCCCTCGGCGCCCACCGGCTTGTCGGCAGCCGCGATCGACAAGAACACCGGGTCCGTCTCCTGCGACCCGGTGGGCGACGCCGACGTCCAGGGCTATGTCGTCGCCTTTGCCACCTCGCCCTTCGGCCCCGGCGGCGGCTCAAAGAAGACCGGGGCTGGTCCCTCGATCACGCTCACCGGCCTCTACGGCGGCAATACCTACTACGTCCGCATGGCCGCCCATGACGGCACACTCACCGGGCTCAACTGGACCGGTCAGACGAGCTTCTTGACGCCTGCCCTCAACCCGGGCGAAGGCCCCTGATCGGAGGAAACCATGGCCACCGACTACAGCCAGTTCATCCCGCTGCTCGCCCAGGCGATGCTCGATCTGCAGAAGCTGAACGACATCGTCCACGGCGACGCCTCGGCCACCGTCGAGACCGACGCCGGCACGGTCGACAGCCTGGCCAAGGCGATCGCCGCCATCACCGCCCTGGCCGGACCGGTGCACGACGACTTCACCGGCGACGGGGTGGAGACCGACTGGACGCTGTCGACGACGCCCAAATCGGCCGATGCGCTCATGGTCTTCGTCAACGGCGTGCCGACGCGGGCGTTCACACTGGACGGGGCGACGCTGACCATCGACCCGGCGGTGACCGACACCCACAAGATCGAGACCATCGACTTCAGCTCGACCGCCGCGATCGACGCCGCTGACCTGAAGGCCGTGGCGGACACGATCGCCGACATCTCCGCCGTGGCCGCGGATCTGGCCGGCGACGACACCATCGGCCAGGCGCTGACCAAGGCCGCCGAGGCCGCGGCCAGCGCCAGCGCCGCGGCAACCTCGGAGACCAACGCGGCGACTTCCGAGACGAACGCGGCAGCCAGCGCCAGCGCCGCGGCGACCTCCGAGACCAATGCGGAGGTCTCGGCGATCACCGCGTTGACCGCGAAGATCGATGCACAGGCCGCCCAGACGGCGGCGGAAGCCGCCCAGGCTGCCGCTGAGGCAGCCGTGGGCTGGGACACCTCCGTCACTCTCGAGGCGTACGCCGCCGCCGGAGACGGCGTGACCGACGACAGCGCGGCGTGGAACAGCGCGGTCGCGGACGCCCATACCAACGGGAAGACCCTGATCCTCGACGGGCGCTCGTACTACATTCCGAACGCGACGACGCAGGATCTCACGACCGAAGTGACGGTCGTCGGCATCGGGAACTCGAAGCTCCTCGGTGGCAGCGGCGGCCCGGTCCTGTTCAGGCCCCTCTCGGCGGGATTGCGCTTCTGGAACATCTACACCGAGAACATGGCGCTCATCGACAATTTCAATGAGCTGACCGGGAACATCGATCTCATCGACATCCGGGGCTGGCGCTACAGCAACGGCGCGCAGTTCTCGGCGAGGCTCAGGGAGGACTACAGCTCCGGGTACTATCTCACGACGCTCCGCCTCCTCGACATCAGCGGCACCGGCGGCCTCGGCGGTCTGTCCTTCTCGCTCGCGGTCAAGTACGCGGACGTGGACGACTACGATGTCCGGGACATCTCCGTCCCCAACAGCGACGACCACTTCGACGGCGACGACATGATCAACTCGGGCTACGGGGACGGTCTGTTGATCGGCGACGACGACCCAGACGCGCAGGATCTGTGTGTCCGCTGGTCCATCGGTCGGGTCGCAGTGGCCGGCATTAATGACGCCCGGGTGCAGAAGAACAGTGGGCAGGTCGCGTCCTGTGACGGCGTCCGGCTGCTCGGCCAGAACATGCTCATCGGCCAGCTCCTGATCGAGGGCGTCACCAGCTACTATCGGTCCGACACGACCGCCGTATACTTCAAGGGGCAGAACTCCAGCGTCGGCCAGATTCTCACGATCAACGCCGGGCATCACGAGGCAAGCGTCGTGTTCAAGGGCGCACGCCGCGTCGCCGGATCACAGGCCAAGGGCTTCAACATCGACGTCGACAAGATCAAGCTCTTCGCCGACGACGGTGAGGACCGGGCCGCGGTGTACTTCGGGACCGACGACATCCGTGTCGGCTACCTGTCGGTCGAGGGCTACGGCGGTGACATCGAGGACCCGGACGACCCCGGCGTCCGTTTGCAGGGCTCCGGCGCGCTGGTGTACTGCGAGGCGTCGGAGTCCGAGCGGCTCCAGATCGACGGCTACTCGTTCTACAACTGCTCGGTCGGCGGCACTGCGGCTGCGGTCCGCCTGTTCACGTTGCAGGGCTACAAGGAGATCAGGATCGGGGTCGGCTACATCGACGGGGTCTCGAACGACAACCTGTTCTCGACGCAGACACCGTCCGACGATCCGACGCCGTATCCGATCCTGCACGTCTTCCACTGGGTGGAGACGACCGTGGCCGCGCGCCTGATCTCCATCGGGCCGGTCAACGCGCGGAACTTCTCGGGCAACGGTTCGGACGTCCGCCTGATCACGATGGGCGGGTCGGTCGACCTGGACCGCCTCGTCGTCCATTCGCCGATCTGCGACGCCACGGTGAACGACGGGATCACGCTCAGCTCGGGCGCGGACCCCGTCAGCGCGATTGACCACTTCGAGCTGATCGGGGGCGACCTGTCCGCTTGCCCGGACAACCAGCTCGTCGAGGGCATCACGCCCGGGACCAGGCGCATCTTTGGCTGCAAGGGCGTCTACGTCGATCCGACTGTGGTGGCGGACATCGCCGGCGGCTCGCAGACGATCAACCACTCCGGGGTCGAGCGCCTCGAGTACCTGAACGGCGATGTCGGCGGCTGGAGTGACACGGACCACGACTTCACCGCCGCCGAGGCCGGCGTGTACCTGATCGACATCTACACGTCGGTCCGTCCCGACACGGCGGAGGACGTGCTCTGGACGCTCGAGGCGGTCAAGTCGAACGGGGCCGAACCGACCCCGACCGAGAACGTGATCGCCAGGATGAAGACACTCGTCGCCCAGCGCGCCTCGACGGCGGACCACGAGAGCCTGCACGTCTCCCGGGTCTTCGAACTGGCCGTGGGCGAGAAGCTCTTCGGCCAGCTCAGCCATGACAGCGGCACGAACAAGGTGCTGCCCGGCGGCACGGCAGCCGAGAACTTCATCCAGATCACGAAGCTCTCGTAGGAGGCCGGATCATGCAGACCTGTTACCTCCGTTTCGGCGCCGGCGCCGACCTGCGGACAGCCTTCGACGCCGCCACGGCGCTGAACGCTCCGCGCACGCCCTGCACGCCCCAGACCCTCGACCACTGGGCCTGCGTCGCCCGGCCGACAGAGTGGCGGCGGTGGGGGAACAGCGATGGGTGAGAACACCGCGATCGCGGAGCCATGTGATCTCCCGTCGTGGCCGACGGGGGCCCGCATGAAGCTACCGGCGCGAGCCAGGGCGTGGGGGCGCCCCAAGGCTGCAAGTGGCCAGTTGCAGCTGACCCGTCACCCCGCTGGGGGCAGGCGCATTCTGTCGCTCAGCGATGATCAAGTCCATCCACGTCGCCGGAAAGGCCGGCGGGGGCCGCGGTGTTGACGCACCGCGAACCGGGCGAGCTGACACGCCCACGACCGCAACCGGCCGCTCTGCGGCCGTCCCGCCACCCCTGCAGGGGCGGGGCGATAGTGAAACCCGAGGATCATGGAGTCGAATCCAAACGCTCTCTCGCCCGTCGACCCGGTGCGGCCCGTCGCGCCCTATGTCGGCGGCAAGCGCAACCTGGCCAAGCGCCTGGTCGCGCGCATCAACGAGACGCCGCACGACGGCTACGCCGAGGTCTTCGTCGGCATGGGCGGCGTCTTCCTTCGCCGCACGGCCCGGCCGAAGGTCGAGGTGATCAACGACCGGAGCCGCGACGTCGCCAACTTCTTCCGCATCCTCCAGCGCCACTACACGGCCTTCATGGAGATGATGCGCTTCCAGGTCACAACCCGGGCTGAGTTCGAGCGGCTGTCGGCCACCGATCCGGCGACGCTGACCGACCTGGAGCGCGCCGCGCGCTTCCTCTATCTCCAGCGCACGGCCTTCGGCGGCAAGGTCGCGGGCCGGAACTTCGGCGTGAGCTCCGGCCATGGCGGCCGCTTCAACGTCACCACGCTGGCGCCGATGCTGGAGGACGTGCACAGCCGCCTCGCCGGCGTGGTGGTCGAATGCCTGCCATGGCGGGCCTTCATCGAGCGCTACGACCGGCCGGGCATGCTGTTCTACCTCGACCCGCCCTACTGGGGCAGCGAGGGCGACTACGGCACGGATCTGTTCGGCCGCGAGCAGTTCGCGGAGATGGCCGAGGCACTCGGCCGACTGAAGGGTTGCTTCCTGATGTCCATCAACGACACGCCGGAGATCCGGGAGCTCTTCGCCGGCTTCGCCATCGAGGAGGTCACGACGACGTACACGCTCACCAAGGGCCGTTCCCGACCGGCAGCGGAGCTGATCATCTCCGGCGGTGCTCCACCCTGATTCGGGAGAGGTCTATCAACGGTCTCTGAGGCGGCTATTATCGCCCGCTGAGAGGCGGCTAAATGTGCTCCAGATTCAAGCGGCGAGGACTCCGGAAACATGTGGCGCGCTACAAGGATCCAACCCCTCCCCGTCCCTCCCCCTGGCAGGGGGAGGGTGGCCCGCGTCAGCGGGTCGGGTGGGGGGTCGATCCTCCGAAAGGCTCAGTGCTGCGCGATGCGGCGGCGGATGCGGCGCAACACCCAGCCGAGGACGGGCAGGCGTTCGTAGAATTGCCCGGCGGCGTCCCAGTAGTCGAGATGTTCGCGGACGCGCCCCTCGGCGTCGAAGCGGATCACGCTGACGCCGTGGACGATCCAGGGCTCGCGCCCCAGCGCCCTGACGGAGCCCGACATGGTCCAGCGCACCATGCCGGTGTCGGCGGCGGTCATGCCCTTCTCGTCGACGCTCAGCGCATAGTCGCGCATGCCGTCGAACATGGCGGCGAAAACCCGGCGCAGGTCGTCCAGGCCGCGGAAATCGCTGAAGGGATCGGCGAAATGCACGTCCTCGGCGTAGATCTCGCCGAGCCGGCCGACATCCGCCGCGGTCATGCGCTCGAAGAAGGCGGCGAAGCGATCAAGCCTGGCGGCGTCCGCGGGTGGCCCGGCGGATGAGGGGGAGAGCGAGTCCATAGGGCAGGCACCTCAGCGCTTTCATGATCAGGACGAAGGGGAGCGGGAACGCGACCTCGAACCGGCCGTCCAGCACGCCGTCGGCGAGGGCGCGCGCCGCCTTGTCGACGGGCATCAGGAAGGGCATGGGAAAGTCGTTCTTCGCCGACAGCGGCGTCTCGACGAAGCCCGGCACGATGATGCCGAAATGCACGCCCTTCGGCTTCAGCTCCGTGTGCAGCGCCTCGGCCATGTTGATCAGCCCGGCCTTGCTCATCCCGTATGCGGAGGCCATGGGCAGGCCGATATAGCCCGACAGCGAAGCGGTGGGATAGATCCTGCCCGCGCCGCGCGCGGTCATCCGCGCCAGCAGCGGGCGCAGCGGCCGCGCGACGCCCATCACGTTGACCTCGAAGGTCTGCGCCAGCGCCTCCGGGTCGAAATCATCGACCGTCATGGGCCGGTAGATGCCGGCGTTGAGGATGGCGATGCCGATGGGGCCGAGGTCCCGCTCGACCGCCTCGATCACCGCCGTCATCCGCGCCTCGTCGGTGACGTCACCGGGCCAGGCCGTGATGTCGCCCAGCAGGCCATCGGCCTCCGCGGCCAGTTCCTGCAGCCTGTCCTCGCTGCGCGCGGTGGCGGCGACGCGGTAGCCGCGGCGGGCGAATTCCAGCGCCGCCTGCCGCCCCAGCCCCGAACTGGCGCCCGTAATCCAGACGATGGCGCTCATTCGCGGGCCATCCGGGGGCCGTTGACGCACTGCACGCAGCGATAGTCGATGACGCTGCCATTCTCCCTGAAACGCAGTTTCACCCAGCGGCCGTCCCCGTCGTACCAGACGTCGATGTCGCGCAGATCGCCGTCGAAGCGGTAGCGGGTGGCCTCGACCGGTCCGGCGTTGGTGGCGACCCGCTCCTGGCCGACGCGGCTGACGCGCACCTCGGCGACGTCGCCGGTCAGCGTGTTGATCAGCCGCGAGCCGGTCACCGCGCCGGGATGCCAGTGATTGCTGGGAAAGACGCCCTGATCGGTGGTCTCGGCGCCGTCCGGGCCGCTGACCACCAGCCGACCGTTCCGGCGGTCGACCCGCACCGTGCGGCGGTCGCCGTCGTCATTGGTGCTGGCCGTAAGGTCGAGCAGCGCACCGTCGCGCCAGGACGCGTCCGAGCGGTAGTCGAAGCGGAACACGGTGAAGCCGATCATCTTGACCGCCGCGTTGAACTGCGCCCTGACCCCCAGGTTCCCGCCGTCGCGCGTGAAGCGGACGACATGCTGGCCGATCCGGTCCTCGCCGCGATAGACGTCGAAGACGATGCGCTCGCCATAGGCCTTCAGCGGGTCGAAATCGGCCGGCGCCGCAGCCGCCGCGGGCCCCGCCGGCGCAAGCGCGAGCACCAGGGCGGCGGCCAAGCTCTTCATTCCGGACGGCACGATGGATACTCCTGCGGCGCGCGGGGATCTGATCCCGCATATGCGAAGCCTACGCGCCGGCGCAAGGCGTGGATCACGGGCCCTGTCGGCCTTGCCGCCGCGGGCGGCGCGTGGTCTGCTGGCCGGAGAGCTTTCCCCGCCCGCCGGACCGCCGAATGAAGCCGCTCCTCTACGTCCTGCTCGCCATCGTTCTGCTGCTGGCCCTTGCCTTCCTGCTGGGCGCGCGGGAGCGGGTGCGCACCGCCATCGGCTTCCGGCCTGCGGACCTGGGCGCCGATCCGGCGGCGGCGCTCGCGGCGTCCGAGGCGCGCTTCCGCGACATCCGTGCGGGCCAGGCCAGGGAGATCGTCTGGCGCGACCCGGCGGCGCCGGCGCGCACCGAATGGGCGGTGGTCTACGTCCATGGCTTCTCGGCCAGCAAGGCGGAGATCCGTCCCGTCCCCGACCGCATCGCCGCGGCGCTGGGGGCGAACCTGTTCTATACCCGGCTGGCCGGCCATGGCCGCACCGGCGCGGCCATGGCGGAGGCGGAGGCCGGCGACTGGCTGGATGACGTCGCCGAGGCCCTGGAGGTCGGCCGGCGCATCGGCGAGAAGGTCATCGTCATCGCCACCTCCACCGGCGCCACCGCGGTGACCCATCATGCCGTGACGGGCGATCACATGGCTGGCGTCCGGGCGCTGATCTTCGTCTCGCCCAATTTCGGCGTCCGCTCGAAGGCCGCCGCCGCGCTCACCCTGCCGTGGGCGCGCCGGCTCCTGCCGCTCGCCTTCGGGCGGGAGCGCGACACGGGCGCCGAGAATGACGAGGTGGAGCGGCACTGGCAGACGCGCTACCCGACCGTGGCGCTGCTGCCCATGGCGGCGCTGGTGAAGCACGTCGCCGCGGAGGACCACGGCCGGGCCGGGACGCCGCTGCTCGTGTTCCACTCCCCCGACGACAAGGTGGTCGATCCGGCGGCGACGCGGCGGGTCTTCGACCGCTGGGGCGGGCCGAAGCGCTGGATCGACGTGCCCGGCGCCGCCGGTCCCAGCCATCATGTCATCGCCGGCGATATCATGAGCCCCGCGACAACGGAAGAGGTCGTCGACGCCGCACTGGACTGGCTGGACGCCACAGCGGGTGCGCGCTGAGCGCGGCCGGGCTTGACCGCGGCGGGAAAAGGCTGAAAAGAAGCGCTCCACCGAACCTATCGTGAGCACGGAGGCCGCCATGGCGGGCCATTCACAGTTCAAGAACATCATGTACCGCAAGGGCGCGCAGGACGCGAAGCGCGCCAGGGTGTTCACCAAGCTGGCGCGGGAGATCACCGTGTCGGTGAAGGAATCCGGCGACGACCCGACCGCCAATCCGCGCCTGCGCGCGGCCATCGCCGCCGCCCGCAAGGAAAACATGCCCAACGACAACATCGACCGCGCCATCAAGCGCGCGACGGGCGACGGCGCCGCCGATACCTTCGAGAACATCCGCTATGAGGGCTACGGACCGGGCGGCGTGGCGCTGATCGTCGAGGCGCTGACCGACAACCGCAACCGCACCGCCTCCGAGGTCCGCTCCGCCTTCTCCAAGCACGGCGGCAGCCTGGGCGAGACCAACTCGGTCTCCTTCATGTTCGACCATGTGGGCGTGATCGAGTACCCGGCCGCCGCCGCCCGGATGGAGGCCCTGTTCGAAACGGCGGTCGAGGCCGGCGCCGACGACGTGGTCGCCGGCGAGGATGGCTTCGAGGTGATCACCGCCGTGGAAGCCTTCAACGACGTCCGCGAGGCGCTGGAGGCGGAATTCGGCGAGGCCGGGCGGGCCGGCCTGGAATGGCGGCCGCAGAACACCGTCGAGGTCGACGAGGAGAAGGCCGGCACCCTGCTGAAGCTGGTCGACGCCCTGGACGACAATGACGACGTCCAGAAGGTGCACGCCAATTTCGAGGTTTCCGACGAGGTCATGGCCCGGCTGGAAGGATGATATGACCCGGCTGCGGCTGATCGGCCTGGATCCCGGCCTGCGTCACACCGGCTGGGGCGTGGTCGATGTGGAGGGCAACCGGCTGATCTGGGTCGCCGACGGCTCGGTCGCCTCCGACCCGAAGGGCAGCCTCGCCGAGCGGCTGGTGCAGCTCCACGACGGCCTGCAGGCGGTGATCGCCGAATGGCGGCCCGACGCGGCGGCGGTCGAGGAGACCTTCGTCAACAAGAACCCGACCTCGACTCTGAAGCTGGGTCAGGCGCGCGGCGTCTCGCTGCTGGTCGCCTCCCTGAACGGCCTGCCGGTGACCGAATACGCCCCCAATGCGGTCAAGAAGGCCGTGGTCGGCACCGGCCATGCGCACAAGGACCAGATCCACCTGATGGTGAAGACGCTGCTGCCCGGCGCGCGGCTGACCAACGAACACGCCACCGACGCGCTGGCCTGCGCCATCTGCCACGCCCATCACGGTACGGGACCGACGCCATCTGCGCTGCCGCGCTGAATCTGCTACAACGGCCCGATACCGAATCATCCCCGGACCGCCGCCCGCCATGATCGCCAGCCTCAAGGGAATTCTCGACCGGATCGGCGCCGATCACGCGGTGATCGACGTCGGCGGCGTGGGCTATCTGGTGTTCTGCTCGGCCCGCACCCTGGCGGCGCTGGGGACGGAGGGCGATGCGGTCGCCATCCAGGTCGAGACCCATGTCCGCGAGGATCACATTCACCTCTACGGCTTCGCCGACCGCGCCGAGAAGGAGCTGTTCGGCCTGCTGCAGACCGTCCAGGGCGTGGGCGCGAAGGTGACGCTGCAGATCCTCTCGGCGCTGGCCGCCGACGACATCCGCATGGCCATCGCGTCCGGTGACGTCGCCACGATCACCCGCGCGCCGGGCGTCGGCAAGCGCCTGGCGCAGCGCATCGCCAGCGAACTGAAGGACAAGGTCGGCGCCCTGCCCGCCCGGCCGGCGCAGGCCGGTGCGGCTCCGGGCGCGGCCCCGGTCGGCGGCGCGGCGGGCGACGCGGCCTCGGCGCTGGTCAATCTGGGCTACCGCCGGGCCGAGGCCGAGGCGGCGGTGCTGCGCGGCGCGGCCATCGCCGGCGAGGACGCCACCGTCGAGGCCCTGATCACCGCCGGGCTGAAGGAGCTGGCGCGGTGAGCGGCGCCGAGGGCGAGCGGCTGGTGACGGGCGAGCAGCGCCCGGAGGACGGCGGCGAGATCGGCCTCAGGCCGCTGGAACTCACCGATTTCATCGGCCAGCAGAAGGTGCGCGAGAACCTGCGCGTCTTCATCGACGCCGCCCGCGCCCGGGGCGAAGCCATGGACCACACCCTGTTCTTCGGTCCGCCCGGCCTCGGCAAGACGACGCTGGCGCAGATCGTCGCCCGCGAACTCGGCGTGAACTTCCGCGCCACCTCCGGTCCGGTGATCGCCCGCGCCGGCGACCTCGCGGCCATCCTGACCAACCTGGAGGCGCGCGACGTCCTGTTCATCGACGAGGTGCACCGCCTTAATCCTGCCGTAGAAGAGATTCTATATCCCGCCATGGAGGATTTTCAGCTCGATCTGGTGATCGGCGAGGGGCCGGCCGCGCGCTCGGTGAAGATCGATCTGCCGCCGTTCACGCTGGTGGCGGCGACGACGCGCTCGGGCCTGCTGACCACGCCGCTGCGCGACCGCTTCGGCATTCCCTGCCGGCTGGAGTTCTACGCGCCTGCCGAGCTGGAGCAGATCGTCCGCCGCGGCGCCCGGGTGCTGGGGCTGAAGCTCACCGCCGACGGCGCCGCCGAGATCGCCCGACGGGCCCGCGGCACGCCGCGCGTCGCCGGACGGCTGCTCCGGCGGGTGCGGGACTTCGCCGCTGTCGCCGGCGCGGACGAAGTGGACGCGCCGAAGGCTGACGCGGCGCTGAAGCGCCTTGAGGTCGACGAGGCTGGCCTCGACGCCATGGACCGGCGCTATCTGCGCTGCATGGCGGAGAACTATGGCGGCGGGCCGGTCGGCGTCGACAACCTCGCCGCCGCCCTGTCGGAGCCGCGCGACGCCATCGAGGACATCATCGAGCCCTATCTGATCCAGCAGGCGCTGGTGGTGCGCACCCCGCGCGGGCGGATGATGACCGCCGCCGCCTGGACGCATCTGGGACTCGCGGCGCCGCAATCGGCCATGCCGGGGCAGATGGACATGCTGGACGGCGGCGATGGCTGAGCCGGCAGCGGCAGCGCTGGGCCGGGTCGAGGCCGACGCCCACCTGTTTCCCGTCCGCGTCTACTGGGAGGACACGGACGCCGGCGGCATCGTCTACTACGCCAACTATCTGAAATTCGCCGAGCGCGCGCGCTCCGACATGCTGCGCCTGATCGGCGTCGACCAGGCCGCGATCTGGCGCGACGGCGCGATGTTCGCCGTCCGCGACGTGAAGGTCGAATATCTGCGTCCGGCGCGGCTGGACGATGACCTTTTGGTGACCACGCGCCTCGATGCGCTGAAGGGCGCGACGATCGCGCTGCGGCAGGATATCTCCCGGCTTGGGGCCCCCCTTGTCCGGGCCCATGTACGTGCGGCATTTATCGGTCTCGACGGAAGGCCCCGGCGCATTCCGCCCGCGATTTGCGCCGCGATGGAACGCCTGACAGGAAACGGCAGGGAAGAATCAACATGAACGAAGACGTCATCGCCCGGCAATTCGCGGGGGCCGCCGAGGTGGATCTGTCGATGTGGTCGCTGTTCCTGCGCGCCGACATCGTCGTGCAGATCGTGATGCTGGCGCTGCTGGTCGCCTCGATCTGGTGCTGGGCCATCATCTTCGAGAAGTGGGTCCGCTACCGCCGGGTGCAGAAGCAGGCCGACGAGTTCGAGCGCCTGTTCTGGTCGGGGGGCAGCCTGGAAAAGCTCTACGACGAGATCGGCGCCAATGCCTCCCACCCGATGGCGGTGCTGTTCGCCGGGGCGATGCGGGAGTGGCGGCGCACCGCCGAACGCGGCCTGGCCCGGACCGACAAGCTCCGCGCTGGCCTGCAGGACCGCATCAGCCAGGTCATGCGCATCTCCATCGACCGGGAGGTCGACCGCCTGGAGCGCTATCTGGGCGTGCTGGCGACCGTCGGCTCGACCGCTCCGTTCCTCGGCCTGTTCGGCACCGTCTGGGGCATCATGGACAGTTTCCAGTCCATCGCGGCGACCAACAACACCTCTCTGGCGGTGGTCGCGCCGGGCATCGCCGAGGCCCTGTTCGCCACGGCGCTGGGTCTCGTCGCCGCCATCCCCGCGACCGTCGCCTACAACAAGTTCGCCAATGACATCGCCCGCTACGCCACCCGGCTGGAGGGCTTCGCAGGCGAGTTCTCGGCGATCATGTCGCGCCAGCTCGACGAAGGGGAGAGCCGCTGATGGCGATCCAGGTCCATGGCGGCCGGTTCCGGCGCAAGCGCTTCACGCCCATGTCGGAGATCAACGTCACGCCCTTCGTCGACGTCATGCTGGTGCTGCTGGTGGTCTTCATGATCGCCGCGCCGCTGCTGTCGGTCGGCGTGCCGGTGGAACTGCCCCGGGCGGTCGCGCCCAACCTGCAGGGTCTGGACGAGCCGCTGGCGGTGACCATAGACGAGGAAGGGAAGATCTATCTGCAGGAGAAGGAAATCGAACTGGGCGATCTGGTGCCGGCGCTGATCGCCATCACCAACGGCAACCAGGAGCGGCGCATCTTCGTGCGCGGCGACCGCACGATCGCCTATGGCCGGGTGATCGAGGCCATGGGCGCCATCAACGCCGCCGGATTCACGCGGGTCGCGCTGGTCGCGCAGGCGCCGGCGCGGGTCGGGGAATGATGCGGGAGGCGTGATGGTCCGGGGCGCCGCATTCTCGTTCGGCCTGCACGTCCTCGTGGTCGTGATGCTGGTGCTCGACTATGCCTTTCTGGACTCGCCGGCCGAGGTGCTGAGCGACCCCATCATCCCCGTCGAACTGACCACCATCGGCCCGGAAACCAATCAGGCCACCGCGGGCGAGAAGACCGACGCCCCGCCGCCGCCGCAGGCCACCGCGCCGGACAGCCCGCCGCCGCCTCCGCCCCCGCCGCCTGCCGCGGCGCCGGAGCCGCCGCCCCTGCCCGACACCAACGCCCTGGTGCGCGAGGCGCCGGAGCCGCCCGCCCCTGAGCCGGAGCCGGAGCCGGAACCCGATGTCGCCGTGGCGCCGCCCGCGCCGCGCCCGGCGGTCGAGGAGCGCGCCGACAAGGCGGTCGCGCCCAAGGAGAAGGTGGTCGAGGAGGCCGAGAAGCTGGCGGCGCGCGAGCCTCTGCCGGAGCCGAAGGCGCCCGAGCCCGGGCCGGAGCCGGAGAAGAAGGCGGAACCGAAGCCCGACCCGAAGCCGGAGCCCGAGAAGAAGACCGCTGCGACGCCGCCGGAACCGGCGCCAAAGCCCGCACCCGAGAAGACCGAGAAGAAGGGCCTCGATCTCGACCGGCTGGCCGCCAAGATCGACCGCATGGCCGATGAACGCCAGCCGCCGCGGCCGCGCGAGCAGGACCGGCGGCAGCTGGCCGACATCCGCATCGGCGAGGGCGGCGTGTCACAGAATCGGCTCAATCAGAAACTATCGGTTTCGGAAGTGGACCTCCTGCGACACCGGCTGCGGGAGAACTGGAGCCCGAACCACGGGGCGCCCGGCGTCGAGAGCATGCAGGTCGTGATAAGCATAGTCCTCAAACCCGACGGCACGCTGGCGGCGCCGCCCCGCGTCATCGACGGGTTCGACGCGGGTCAGTCGCGGGACGTGTTCGGCGCCTTCTCCGACAGCGCCGTCCGGGCCGTCTACAAGTCGCAGCCGCTGCCCCTGCCGCAGGAGAAGTTCCAGGACTGGCAGGAGATCGAGATCAACTTCAACCTCAGGGACATGTACGGCTGATGATCATTGCAGGAATTCGACGCCTTCCGGCCTTCGCGGCGCTGGCGCTTGTCGCCCTGGCGCTGCTGGCTGCGGCGCCGGCCCGCGCGCAGCTTCAGGTCGACGTCACCAGCGCCAATGTCGACCCGCTGCCGATCGCGGTCACCGACATCCACGGCGAGACCCGCACGACGCGCGAACTGGGCCAGGAGATCGCCTCCGTGATCCGGGGCAACCTGACCCGCTCGGGCCTGTTCCGGGTCATCGACCCGCGCGCCTATCTGGAGGAGCCGGCCGCCATCCAGGTCAGGCCCAACTTCGGCAACTGGCGCACCATCCAGGCCCAGGCCCTCGTTGCGGGCAATGTCAGCATCGAGAGCGACGGGCGGCTGCGGACGGAGTTCCGGCTGTGGGACGTCTTCGCAGGAGCCCAGCTCACCGGCCTCGTCTACTTCACCTCGCCGGAGAACGCCCGCCGCATCGGCCACATCATTTCCGACGCCATCTACAAGCGGCTCACCGGCGAGGAGGGCTATTTCGACACCCGCATCGTCTATGTCGCCGAATCGGGCCCGCCCGACCGCCGGGTCAAGCGGCTGGCAATCATGGACCAGGATTCGGCCAATCACCGCTTCCTCACCGACGGCTCCAACCTGGTGCTGACGCCGCGCTTCTCGCCGACGCAGCAGGTCGTGACCTACATGTCGTATTTCCAGAACCAGCCGCGCGTCTACCTGTTCAACATCGACACCGGCCAGCAGGAGATCCTGGGCGACTTCCCGGGCATGACCTATGCGCCGCGCTTCTCCCCGGACGGTGAACGGGTGCTGTTCTCCATGGCCGAAGGCGGCAATTCCGACGTCTTCATCATGGACCTGCGCACGCGGGTGACGCGGCGGCTGACGCGCAATCTGGCGATCGACACTTCGCCCAGCATGTCGCCGGACGGCCAGCAGGTGACCTTCAACTCCGACCGTTCCGGCGGCCAGCAGATCTACACCATGAACGCCGACGGCTCGAACGTGCAGCGCATCAGCTTTGGCGATGGCCGCTACGCGACGCCGGTCTGGTCGCCGCGCGGCGACCTGATCGCCTTCACCAAGCTGAAGGGCGGGCGTTTCTTCATCGGGGTGATGCGGCCCGACGGCACCGGCGAACGGATCCTGACCGAAAGCTTCCTGGACGAGGGGCCGACATGGTCGCCGAACGGCCGCGTCCTGATCTTCTTCCGGCAGGTGCCCGGCAGCAATGACGGCCGCGGCGGCAGCGTCAAGCTCTGGTCGGTCGACCTTACCGGGCGCAACCTCAGGGAGGTGCCGACGCCGCTGGACGCCTCGGACCCCGCCTGGTCGCCGCTGTCGGCGTTGTCGCCCTGATTTGGGGCCGAATGACACGTATTTGCCACACCGTAGGGCCGGTTCGGCCCAACTCCGCCGTTTTGCTTTGCGAACTTGGGTGTTAAATGTTGCAGCCACTGTCCGCGTCCGCGTGACTTAATCAAGCGCCGGACAGCATCTGCAACCTGACGTCACGTGGGCGTCAAGCATGAGGGAGCAACAATAAAGATGCGCCAGCGATTTCTGATCAAGATGGGCAGCCTCGCCGCTGCCCTGTTCCTCGTCGCCGCCTGCGGCGAGGAGGAGCCGGTGACCACCACCAGCGACACCGGCGGCGGACAGGCGCAGGCGGCGCCGGCGCCGGCGCCGCAGGCCGAGCCGAGCCAGCCGGCCGGCCCCCAGCCGGGCACGCAGGAACACTTCGTGCTGAACGTGGGCGACCGCGTGTTCTTCGACTTCGACCGCTACGACCTCGACGCCGAAGACATCGAAACCCTGCGCCGCCAGGCAGCCTATCTGCAGCAGTTCCCGTCGAAGAACGTGGTTATCGAGGGTCATGCCGACGAGCGCGGCACCCGCGAGTACAACCTCGGCCTCGGCGACCGCCGCGCCACCTCGGTGAAGGACTACCTGGTCAGCCTCGGCGTTGCGCCCGGCCGCATCACCACGATCTCCTACGGCAAGGAGCGTCCGGTGGCGCTGGGTCACAACGAGGAAGCCTGGGCCCAGAACCGCCGCGCGGTGACCGTCATCGCCAACTGACCAACGGGCAGGCGAGCTGAACGCATTCGCGGCGGGGGCCGGGAGGGACCCCGCCCGCGGATGCGGGTCCGCGGGGGGCGATCGAAGAAGGAGACGCGATGATATCCGCTGTTCGACCTTTTGCGCTCGCCGCCGCGGCGGCGATGCTGGCCCTGCCGGCGGTCCCGGCGTCGGCGCAGGACCTCGCGCCGCTGCAGGACCGGGTGCAGCGCCTGGAGCGCAGCATCAACGACCTCAAGGCCCATGTGCTGGGCGGCAGGCCCCTGCCGTCGGACAGCGCCGGGGCCGCGGCGACAGCGCCGCCATCCGGCGATGACAGGGCGGCTGCCGGGCTGAAGGTGCAGGCGCTGGAAACCGAGATCCGGGAACTCACCAACCGGCTCGAGGAGATCGACTTCACGGTGCGGCGGCTGAACGACCGCATGGACAAGCTGGTCGCCGACATCGATTTCCGACTGACCGCCATCGAACGCAATCTTGCCGCCGGCGGGGGCGCGCCGCCGGCCGCGGGCCAGGGTCCGGCCGGCGACGGTTCCAACAGCAGCGCCGGCGGCGTCGCGCCGGGTCCGCGCAATCTCGGGACGGTCTCGCCGGAGGCGCTGGAGCGCGTGCCGGCGCCGGCGGAGAACGGCGCCGCTGGCGGGTCGGAGAGCGCGGCGCTGGCCGCGCCGGCGCGGCCCGTCGAGACGCCGGCCGCCGCCGGGGGCACCCCGCAGGAGGCCTACAACGCTGCCTTCGACATGCTGCGCTCGAAGCGCTTCGGCGAGGCCGAGTCCGCCTTCAGCGGCTTCCTTGCCAGCTATCCGGAACACGAGCTGGCCGGCAACGCCCAGTACTGGCTGGGCGAGACCTATTATGTCCAGCAGGACTACGAGAGCGCCGCGGGGGCCTTTCTGGAGGGCTACAAGAAATACCGCGGCAGCTCGAAAGCGCCCGACAACCTGCTGAAGCTCGGCATGACGCTGACCAAGCTGGGCCAGAACAAGGACGCCTGCGCGGTCTTCGACGAGCTGCGGGACCGCTACCCCGACGCCGCGCAGACCCTGTTGCGGCGCGCCGACAGTGAGCGCCGCCGGGCGGGCTGCTGACGGCGGTCCGGCGGCGGCCTTCCGGGCCGCGCTCGCGGCCCTGCCGCCGGCGGGTCCGCACGTCGCCGTGGCGTTCTCCGGCGGCCCCGACAGCACCGCGCTGCTGCGCCTGACCCGGGACTGGGCCGCGGAAAGCGGACGGCGGGTCAGCGCCCTGGTCGTGGATCACGGATTGCGGTCCGAATCGGCGGCGGAGGCCGAGCTGGCGGCGCGCAGGGCGCGGGCGCTGGGCGTCGACGCGGCGGTGCTCGCCCGGCAGGGCGCCCGCCCCGGCTCCGGGCTGCAGGAAGCCGCGCGGGAGGCGCGTTACGCGCTGCTCCTCGACTGGTGCCGCGCGTACGGCGCTGGCGAATTGTTCATCGGCCACCACCGGGACGACCAGGCCGCGACGGTGCTGATGCGTCTCAGGCGCGGCAGCGGGCTGGACGGGCTGGCGGCGATGCGGCCCGAGAGCCGCCGCGGAGGCCTGCGCCTGATCCGGCCCCTGCTGGGCGTGGCGCGGGCCGATCTGCTGGCGCTGCTGCGCGACGCCGGCGACGACTGGATCGAGGATCCCGGCAATGACAGCCCCGAGTTCGAGCGCAACCGGCTGGACGGCTGGCTGGCGGAACTGGACGAGGACGGCCGTCTCCGCCGCCGGCTGGGCCGGCTGGCGCGGCGCGCGGCGCGGGCCGCCGACGCGCTGGAGACCGCCGCCGGCGACGCCTTCGCGGCGCTCTGCGCCGACCCGTCGGCGCGGCCGCTGGTGCTGGACCCCGCCGGCTGGCGGGCCCTGCCCGAGGAGATGGCGCTGCGCGTGCTCGACCGCGCGATCCGGGAAGTGGCGGGCGCGCGCGCGCCGCTCGGCCGGCTGGAGGACGCCATGGCGCGGCTGGAGACCCAGCGCCGGGTCACGGTGGGCGGCACGGTGCTGGCGCTGGACCGGACGGCGTTGAGCGTGGCGGCGGAGGCGCGGTCCACACGCGGCGATCAACTCTGATCCACGGAGGCGCGCGGCGAAAGATCGGCCCTTGCGCCTGCTTGCCCGAAACGCTTTAACGCTTATCTAGCAAAGGTGCGCCGAGACTGGCGGTCTCTCCGCCGGAGCGGCCGGCGCCCTGATGACATGATCGAAACGGGAAACACGTGGCACCCTTCGGAAGAAACCTTGCTCTCTGGATCATCATCGCGCTGCTCGCGCTGGCGCTGTTCAACCTGTTCCAGAGCCCCTCGAACAACACCACCGGGCAGCAGCTCACCTATTCGCAGTTCCTGACCAAGGTCGAGGAAGGCGGCGTCCGCGACGTCACCATCGAAGGCAACAACATCTCCGGCCATCTGCAGGGCGGCCAGCCCTTCCAGACCTATGCGCCCTCGGACCCGACGCTGATCGACACGCTGCGCGACCGCGGCGTGGACATCGACGCCAAGCCGCGGGAGGAGGGCAGCGCGCTGTTCTCCATCTTCGTGTCCTGGTTCCCGATGTTGCTGCTGATCGCGGTCTGGATCTTCTTCATGCGCCAGATGCAGGGCGGCGGCGGCAAGGCCATGGGCTTCGGCAAGTCCAAGGCCCGGCTGATGACCGAACGCCAGGGCCGCGTCACCTTCGAGGACGTCGCCGGCGTCGACGAGGCCAAGGAGGAGCTCGAGGAGATCGTCGAGTTCCTCAAGGACCCGCAGAAGTTCCAGCGGCTCGGCGGCCGCATCCCCAAGGGCTGCCTGCTGGTCGGACCGCCCGGCACCGGCAAGACGCTGATCGCGCGCGCCGTGGCCGGCGAGGCCAACGTGCCCTTCTTCACAATCTCGGGCTCCGACTTCGTCGAGATGTTCGTCGGCGTCGGCGCCAGCCGCGTGCGCGACATGTTCGAACAGGGCAAGAAGAACGCGCCCTGCATCATCTTCATCGACGAGATCGACGCCGTCGGCCGGCACCGCGGCGCGGGCCTCGGCGGCGGCAATGACGAGCGCGAGCAGACCCTGAACCAGCTGCTGGTCGAGATGGACGGCTTCGAGGCCAACGAGGGCGTGATCCTGATCGCCGCCACCAACCGCCCCGACGTGCTGGACCCGGCGCTGCTGCGCCCCGGCCGCTTCGACCGCCAGGTGGTGGTGCCGCTGCCCGACATCCTGGGCCGCGAGAAGATCCTGAAGGTGCACATGCGCAAGGTGCCGCTGGCGCCGAACGTGGACGCGCGCATCATCGCCCGCGGCACGCCCGGCTTCTCCGGCGCCGACCTGCAGAACCTGGTCAACGAGGCCGCGCTGCTGGCCGCGCGCAAGAACAAGCGTCTGGTCACCATGACCGAGTTCGAGGACGCCAAGGACAAGGTCATGATGGGCGCGGAGCGGCGCTCCATGGTCATGGACGAGGACGAGAAGAAGCTGACCGCCTATCACGAGGCGGGCCACGCCATCGTCGGCATCTTCATGCCGGGCTCGGACCCCATCCACAAGGCGACCATCATCCCGCGCGGCCGCGCGCTGGGCATGGTCATGCGCCTGCCGGAGAAGGACCAGCTCTCCATGCGCTACGACCAGCTCATCGCCCACCTGGCGGTGGCCATGGGCGGACGCGTGGCGGAGGAGATCATCTTCGGCAAGGACAAGATCACCACCGGCGCCGCCAGCGACATCCAGCAGGCGACCGGCCTGTCGCGGCGGATGATCACCGAATGGGGCTATTCCGACAAGGTCGGCATGGTGCGTTACTCCTCCAACGAGGAGGAGGTCTTCCTCGGCCACTCGGTGACCCAGCAGAAGAACATCTCCGAGCACACCGCCGAGCAGATCGACGAGGAAATCCGCCGCCTGATCGACGAGGCGCTGGAGACCGCGCGGGGCATTCTCACCGAGAACCTGGACCTGCTGCACCGCGTGGCCCAGGCGCTGCTGGAGTACGAGACCCTCTCGGGCGACGAGATCCAGGCGCTGAAGCGCGGCGAGAACATCGACCGTCCCGAGGACAGGACCGACAACAAGCCCAAGGCCGGCCCGGCCTCGGCCGTGCCCGAAACGGATGGCCATGAGGGCGAGCCCGACGACGGCGGCATGGAGCCGGAGCCGCAGCCCGGCAACTGACCGCTCCGCCACCGGCGCGAACGAATGAACCCCGCGGGCCGCAACCCGCGGGGTTTTTCTGTTCGGCGCCGGCGGGCCGGTCCACCCTCCCCCTTGGTCAGGGGGAGGGCAGGGTGGGGGATCGCACCGACGCTGACCCGCGCCCTCAGAGCAAACCTTGAGGAGATTGAATAGCCACTGGGGCTTTGGTGTCATGCCCGCCTTGTGCGGGCATCCGGCCAAGATCATCGACTTGCGGCGAAGCCGCTCC